>JAUYMX010000142.1 GCA_030699345.1 Methylococcaceae bacterium | reverse complement strand
CAACTTTATCAAACTCAATAACACTAATTTTTCAGGAATTTGAATGCAAACAGAAGAAGTTTTAAAAATAGCTCTAACAGAACTGGACGACCATAAAGGGCAAAACATCGTCACTTTAGATGTGCGTGGTAAAACCAGCTTTACCGATTATATGATTGTGGTAACAGGCACATCTGATAGACACCTTAAAGCCTTGTGCGAATATGTGGCGGTAAAACTCAAAGAAAACGGCGTGATTCCATTGGGCGTAGAAGGTGATTTGGGTTCCGATTGGGTATTGTTGGATATTGGCGATGTGATTGTTCACGCCATGACTAATCAAGCCAGAGAGTTTTATCAGTTGGAAAAATTGTGGTCGGTTGAACACGTTAAAGAGACTGAGCAACAAGCTGGTTAAGAACTTTAAAAGCAGGTGTCCATGCAGGCTCAAATTTCTTTGACTGACGAGATAAACGAAGACGAAGTCGTTGAGCCCTATAGGTCGAACCAGTGGTCATCTGCCCTCATATGCCAGTGCATCCATGTGTTCAAGGGCAGGGCATAGGACGGCAGATGATGACTGCAATAATTGAAAGATATTCAGGATTTCATCAACTTATGCTTACCGTCGATGGCAAAGCAGTTGGTAACTATTCAGTCATTAATCTGATTGAGGCTATGCGTTTATTGTGTAGGGTGGATAAGCAACGCGCATCCACCGTATTTGCCGGATGCGCTAGCGCTTATCCAGCCTACGCATGACGGCTCGATCAAGAGACTGAATAGTTACAGCAGTTGATTTTTACAAGTCTATTGGTTTTGTACACGCAGGCAGCACAGAACCAATGTGGATTTATGCAGGAAATGAACACTCAAAGCATGAGCATAAGTATCATTTAATCCATTAATCTGCTGGACACATCATTTTGGATTTTTGAGGAGATCACCATGACAGAGTCGCTCGTAATCGCTAAATCCGGCGTTATTGATTTGAGTTTATTGCCGGCGATGGCCAACCGTCATGGCTTGATTGCCGGAGCGACAGGTACCGGCAAGACCATTACCTTGCAAACCTTGGCCGAAGCTTTTTCGCAAATTGGCGTGCCGGTGTTTATGGCCGATGTTAAAGGCGATCTGTCCGGTATCAGTCGGGCAGGAGGCGGCAATGCCAAAGTTGAAGCGCGTGCGGCCGAACTGGGTATTGGCCCTCTCAATTATGCTGCCGCACCGACAGTATTTTGGGATGTGTTCGGTAAAAAAGGTCACCCGTTACGATCAACAGTATCGGAAATGGGCCCACTGTTACTGGCGCGGATGCTCAATCTTAACGACGTTCAAGCCGGTGTGCTAACGGCCGCGTTTAAAATCGCCGACGACAACGGCTGGCTGTTGTTGGATTTGAAAGATCTGCGCGCGTTGTTGCAGCATGCGTCGGAAAACGCGGCTGACTTAGCTGGCGAATACGGCAACATCTCGGCGGCCAGCGTTGGTGCTATTCAACGCGGCTTGTTACAACTGGAACACGAAGGCGGCGAAAACCTGTTCGGCGAACCGGCACTGGATTTTAATGACTTGTTGCAAACCGAGGGCGGCCGCGGGGTGATTAACATTCTAGCGGCAGACGCGCTTTACAATTCGCCGCGAGTTTACGCCACTTTACTGTTGTGGCTATTGTCGGAACTGTTTGAAAATTTGCCCGAAGCCGGCGATTTGGATAAACCGAAATTGGTGTTCTTTTTCGACGAAGCGCATTTATTATTCGATGATGCACCGGCTGCTTTGCTGCAAAAAATTGAACAAGTGGTGCGGCTGATTCGCTCTAAAGGCGTCGGTATTTATTTCGTCAGCCAGAATCCGTTGGATATTCCTGATGCCATTCTCGGTCAGCTCGGCAATCGCGTCCAGCATGCCTTGCGAGCCTTTACCCCTCGCGATCAAAAAGCCGTTAAAGCCGCGGCAGAAACCTTTAGAGTTAATCCCGACATAGACGTGGAAACCGCTATTACCGAACTAGGTGTCGGCGAAGCCTTGGTGTCGTTTTTAGATGAAAAAGGTATCCCGGCGCCGGTTGAACGCGCCTTAATCAAACCGCCTTGCTCACGTGTTGGTCCGGCCAGTGAAGCTGAACGTCAGGAAACCATCCAAAACACGGTGATTTACGGGCACTACGAAAAACAAGTGGACCGGGAATCGGCCTACGAAATCCTCAAAGGCCGGGCCGTGCAGGCCGCGCAACCGGCAACAGAATCAGCCAGCACTGGTAATTCTGGTTTCGATTGGGGTGGCGTGCTGGACGGTGTCACAGGGTCTGGCAGTGGTCGCGGACGACAAGGCGTTTTGGAAACAGCAGCCAAAAGCGTTGCTCGCAGCATCGGTCAGGAAGTCGGTAGACAGATTATTCGTGGGGTGCTGGGCTCATTGTTGGGCGGTGGACGCAGACGATAAAGCAGGACAATCTACCGTTGGCTGAGCGTAGCCGAAGCTTCGATTCCGCTCAGCCAGCGGTAGGGCACCTCGAAAAACCTGTCACATTCATGCCCTTCGACTACGCTCAGGAGAGCGTTCGACAAGCTCTCAAGAAACAGCGTTTTTATGCTTATAAAATCGTAACTATTCAGGGACTTTAAGTTCTATAAAATCCGGGCTCAGGCAAGGAGCCGCTGTTGTGGGAGCGACGCCTACGTCGCTCCCACAAATTTGCTGAACAGTTACATAAAATCAACTATTTACAAGCGGGCAATAAAATTAAAAATCGCCTCAAACAGCGT
>JAUYMX010000141.1 GCA_030699345.1 Methylococcaceae bacterium | reverse complement strand
ATAGCTTGGGCTTTTTGCAAGGCTATGCGGCTACCCGGCATTCGTTAAGTTGCTCAGTGTTGGCGCAACGCGGCGACAGTATGCAGCGAGATTATTGGTACAGCTTGGCTAGAAATGCTTTGCATCTTGAGTCAGCGGTTTCGATAGGCAATAAGGCTGCTGAGCGAACCCTTAGACGATTAGAAGGCCGTAGCTTAAGCACTAGGCAATGCCCTGTACTGTATTGTGCAGAAACCGCATCAGGATTACTGGGCTCGTTTATTGGTGCGATTAGTGGCGGCAATTTGTATCGTAAATCGTCGTTTTTACTGGATGCGTTGGGCACACAAGTATTCCCCGAGTTTGTGCGCATTCACGAACAACCACATATTAAAGCGGCCTTAGGTAGCGCAGCTTATGACGGCGAAGGCGTGGCAACGAAACCCCGTGACATTGTTACCGGCGGAATATTGCAAGGTTATGTGCTGGGCACGTATTCAGCCCGAAAATTAGGCATGCAAAGCACCGGCAACGCGGGCGGTGTGCATAATTTGACCATAGATCCCGGCAGCTTGGATTTTGACGGCATGTTAAAAGAACTCAATACCGGTTTATTGGTCACCGAGTTGATGGGGCAGGGCGTCAATATGGTCAATGGCGATTATTCCCGAGGAGCAGCAGGCTTTTGGGTAGAAAATGGTCAAATTCAGTACCCGGTTGAGGAAATTACCATCGCCGGCAATTTGAAAGACATGCTGAAAAACATCGTTGCCATAGGTAATGATGTCGATTATCGTGGCAACATCCGTACTGGTTCAATCTTGGTTGAACAATTGTCTATTGCTGGAGAATAAACCGCGTTCTAATGTGGGGGTCTTATATCCCCTGGCTCATGCTATAGAAGAGTGCCGTCTGCTTTAAGCGTTATTCCTTTTCCAGAGTTATTAAATGCGTATTGTAAACATCATGCTGAGTGGCTCGGTTGTCCCTTTTGGAACCGAGCAAGTTGCATATAAATATACAAATCTTTTTTTGGAAAAGGGCCACGATGTCTTATTCATTTATAAAAATGCTTATGACGAAGAGGGGATTGAGAAAAATCATCCAAATTTGACGTGCTTGCCGCTGAAAAACAAAAGTGTTTTGTCGCTATTAAAGATGCGGTTTTTTATCAAAAAATGGATGCCAGATGCCATTTTTGTACATAATTTTTTCAGTCGCACTCGATTTGTCGGAGCTGGTCTTGCGCCAATGATTGGCATTGCCCATCTCGAAAAGTTTTGGTCGATGAAAGCATACGAAGCGGTTATTTCGCTTCGCCCTGACTCAGTCTGTTTAGCGAAAGAACAAGGCATCATGGACGACAAGATTTTTGTCATTCCCAATACCTGCAACTTAACGAAGTCTTTCCCGGCAAAACAAAAATGGCATGATGTACCTGTTATCGGAGCAATTGGGCGCTTGTCTGAAGAGAAAAACTTCGCAACGCTGATTCAGGCGTGTGCGCTTTTAAATAGTAAAAAAATTCCGTTTCGATTGGTTCTTGCTGGGTCAGGCGTATTGGACGAGTCACTGAAGAATTTGGTAAAGAAAGAAGGGCTCGAGTCCCTGGTTACTTTTTTGGGGTTTGTAAAAGATGCTCCAGCATTTTATCAATCAATAGATGTGTTTTGCGTGCCATCGTCGTTTGAGCCTTTTGGCCTGGTGTTGCTGGAAGCGATGTTTTCATCAAAACCGATTGTCGCCAGTTCTGTGATTAGTTTTCAACAAATTTTAACAAACGAAACAGGGTTGCTCTCGGAAACGCTGTCGCCCGAGTCGTTTGCGAAAAATTTAGAATGGACGCTTAAAAACCCAGAAAATGCCATTCAGATGGGGCGGAATGCCCGGGCGCATTATGATAAAAATTACGCGCCGGATGTGCTTTATGAAAAGCTGATGAGGATGGTTAAGACAGTAAAAGAAAATTAAAGATCAAGCGCAAGCGGGGATTGTTTGGCGTTATTTTCCTTGTCCGCCACA
>JAUYMX010000428.1 GCA_030699345.1 Methylococcaceae bacterium | reverse complement strand
CCGTTTCAACTTCGTCCAACAACTCAATCGGCTCGCGCCCTTCACGATCCAACTTATTGATAAAGGTCAGAATCGGCGTAGTGCGCAACCGGCACACTTCCATTAAATTAATGGTACGTTCTTCGACGCCTTTAGCCACGTCGATCACCATCAGCGCTGAATCCACCGCCGTTAAAGTGCGGTAAGTATCCTCAGAAAAGTCTTCGTGTCCCGGCGTATCGAGCAGGTTGAGGATGCAGTCATTATGCTCAAACTGCATCACCGAGGTCGTGACCGAAATGCCCCGCTCTTTTTCCATCTCCATCCAGTCGGAAGTCGCATGGCGCGCAGCTTTACGCCCCTTTACCGATCCTGCCAGCTGAATAGCGCCCCCGAATAACAACAGTTTTTCAGTAATCGTGGTTTTACCCGCGTCAGGATGCGAGATGATGGCGAAAGACCTTCGCCTCTTTATTTCCGCAAGCTGTGCGGCTTCCAGGTAATCTGTCATGTGTGTTTGTGTGCTCGATAGTTACGCAATTAAAAAGTTACCTAGCAATTAGTAATCTACTAAGAAACCAAATCAGCCCTCTATTATATCGAGTAGTTCTACTATCAACACGCTTTGACTTGGAAAGTTAAGGAATAACAGGGTTTTGCGCGAGAACCATGAAGCCAGACGTTGGCAATGTCAGCGTTTTACTAAGCAATACGTTAGAAACCGACGCAATCCGGCAATAAGGATATGACCAAGCGAGTGGTATAGCCCCTATACCCCAGGCTGAACAAGCCGTTGCGCCAATAAGGATGATATATCGCGACGACCATCCAAAATAGCGTGAACAATAACATTATCCGGTAAAGGTTCGTAAATAATGCGATAAGGTTTGATGATGATTTGCCGGTATTGACGGATACCCAACGACAACAATTCCTTGGGAACACTACCTCGATCGGTTAATTCGGCCAGACTATTTATAGCAATCTCCAAGTCGGCAATAATATTTTCTGCGACTTTGTCGTCTACTTCCACCAAGTAATAATCATTGATGTCCAACAAATCCAGCAGTGCCGGTTCGGAAATGCGTACCGGCAATGTCATTTAAGCCCTCGGCGTTGCCGAAGTTGCCGGAACGCATCGTCAACGCTGACAGTTCTACCCTCGGTAACGGCTTGCTGACTGTGTGCCAGCATTTTCAATAACGCTAAGGTTTCCTGAGTCTTTTCATAATCGGCCACCGACTGAATCACCATTGCCGCCTCACCGTTTTGCGTAATCACCATCGGCTGGTGACTTTGCTTTAAGCCTTCAATCACTTGAGCGGCATGGGCTTTAAGGTAACTAATGGGTTTGGTGTTTTCGGAAAGTTTCATATTATTGCCTTATGCTGACCGGACTTAATTAGAACTGAATTAGGGGCGACTATACGCATAAGATCATCAGAAAACCATAGCTGAAGGTTTTGACCCGTCTCTCCCGCGGGGGGCGCGACCATGACCGTGGACTTACCCCGTTACCGCTCGAGTTTCAATCCACGCGCCCGCGGGGGGCGCGACAAATCTCTCCTGAACAATATGCTTTCGTAGTAGTTTCAATCCACGCGCCCGCGGGGGGCGCGACGTCACCGGCGAATTTTTTAGCAGCGTCCCCTAGTTTCAATCCACGCGCCCGCGGGGGGCGCGACGTCTTATCCATGTATCACATTATTCGCAAATACAGTTTCAATCCACGCGCCCGCGGGGGGCGCGACCAGTGACAGACGCAAGATGCTAAGCCGCTTGATGTTTCAATCCACGCGCCCGCGGGGGGCGCGACAGCCGTTAAGATTTTTAAAACAACAGGGCAAGGTTTCAATCCACGCGCCCGCGGGGGGCGCGACCGACAGTGTGGGTTGAAAAGTTTTTAAGCGCTGTTTCAATCCACGCGCCCGCGGGGGGCGCGACGTTTAAAACTATGGGGCCTTGCACATCATTGGGTTTCAATCCACGCGCCCGCGGGGGGCGCGACATTATTTGAAGGTGCTATTGATGTTGTATCAAGTTTCAATCCACGCGCCCGCGGGGGGCGCGACCCGTTTTTCGGCGGATCCGGTGCTATTCGTGTGGTTTCAATCCACGCGCCCGCGGGGGGCGCGACGCCGATGCCGCCCTGGTTAGCTCCAATATCCCGGTTTCAATCCACGCGCCCGCGGGGGGCGCGACCAGAGATGTGGACACCGCAAAAGGGTAATCAGGTTTCAATCCACGCGCCCGCGGGGGGCGCGACAGCCTACGAGGGAGCGGTTGAATTTCCAGCAGGTTTCAATCCACGCGCCCGCGGGGGGCGCGACCACCGGCGAGATTTAGAAAAGCAAGCGGGATAGTTTCAATCCACGCGCCCGCGGGGGGCGCGACGTTGCTTCGACATTCACACAGATTGCTTCATGGTTTCAATCCACGCGCC
>JAUYMX010000132.1 GCA_030699345.1 Methylococcaceae bacterium | reverse complement strand
GGAGCACAGGATTTAAGCGGCATCCGGGCCGCTTTTTCTTTGGATACTTTCTTTTGGCGGGGCAAAAGAAAGTATCTCGCCTTCGGGTGCGAGAACCCGTTTAAATTTACATCGCTTGCGACTCAATAATTTTTAAATCATAACTACGTCACATCAATTAATCATGCAAACTCTACTCAACATTTTTTATCTCGGGGTGAAGGAGTTACGCAGCCTTGGCCGCGACACCATGATGCTGGTGATGATCGTGTTCTCGTTTACCTGCCAGGTTTACCTGATCGCTACGGGCCTGCCCGAATCCCTACACAAAGCACCCATTGCCATTGTCGACGAAGATCGCTCGCAATTATCAACTCGTATAGTCAACGCCTTTTACCCGCCGCATTTTTTGACGCCGGTGATCATCGATCAATACGCCACCGACCCCGGCATGGATGTTGGTTTGTACACCTTTGTTGTCGACATCCCCGTTAATTTCCAGCGTGATGTGTTGGCTGGGCGGCAACCGAAGATTCAGGTCAACGTCGACGCCACGCGTATTTCGCAAGCATTTATCGGCAACAACTATATTCAAACTATCGTCAATGGCGAAGTGGCGGCATTCGCGCAAGGCCATCGCGCACTTGTTACGCTGCCCGTAGAGCTTGAAGTACGCGCGCTGTTTAATCCCAACTTAAATTCGGAGTGGTTTGGCTCGGTGATGGAGGTGATCAACAGTATCACAACACTGTCGATTATTCTCACCGGCGCGGCACTGATTCGAGAGCGCGAACACGGCACGATTGAACATTTGCTAGTTATGCCACTGACACCTTTTGAAATCATGATGGCAAAAGTGTGGTCGATGGGGCTGGTTGTAATTGTCGTCGCAACAGCATCCATTGTTTTCGTGGTACATGGACTGCTAGACGTGCCAATTCAGGGATCGCTTGGACTGTTTGTCGTGGGCATGTCGCTACACTTGTTTGCCACGACGTCGATGGGGATTTTTCTCGGCACCGTTGCACGCTCAATGCCACAATTGGGTCTATTGATGTTAATCATTTTGCTGCCGTTGCAGATGCTGTCAGGCGGCATGACCCCGCGCGAAAGCATGCCGGAACTGGTGCAGAACATCATGTTGGCTGCACCCACTACGCATTTTGTGTCGCTGGCCCAAGCCATTCTTTACCGCGGCGCTGGTTTTAGCATCGTCTGGCCGCAATTTCTGGCTCTAACTACAATCGGCAGTATCTTCTTTATGCTGGCGCTAAGCCGCTTTCGGAAGACCATCAGCTCGATGGTCTAATCAAACTAAGCAGCAGCTAAAAACTATTTTGTGTAAAACACATAGCCTGCCGAATAAGCCACTCGCTTCTCTGAGCCTAAGTGATTGCCATTGCAGCCGGACACCGGCGGCAATCCGCCCTGAGTATTGATACGATTGATAAAGTCTACGCCTGCCAACAAGCCTTTGCCTTTATGCTCAACCGCCTCCAGCAACAACCAAGAAATCGTTGAATCCGGCGTTAAATCGACTGTACTCAATAATCGCCCACGCACTTCGCTGCCATCTTGATAATGCCACGTCGGCCCTGCACCATGCCATCCAACCTCACGGCCTTGCCCATCAAACAAAACAGCATCGGGCGCTTGTAACTGCCAAGCGTAGTTACCTGACTCAAGCGTACATTGATAAATTTGGTCGCCCTTGGCATGCACCGACAACACAATCTTGCCGCCATTCGGCACTCTAATCGCCTCTGGAATAACGGTACCGGCAACCGCCAGACCGGGTAACAACATACTCAGGCAAAGTATTTTTTTAATCATCACTATTCACCATGGCGCTATCGCTCCGTCGTATTTAACAAAAGTACCAGATTGCGCTAATGTAAAATCAGCTATTACCTTGCGCATTCCCGTTACGCTTTCTTCAACATCAATCAGCCCATTAGGCCCACCCATGTCAGTTCTAACCCAACCTGGATGCAAGATAAGCGTACCGATGCCTTGATCGTTAAGATCAATCGCCAAACTTTTCATCACCGAATTTACGGCCGATTTACTGGAACGATATAACAAACTGCCGCCACTGCCGTTATCGGCAATGCTGCCCATCAAGCTACTCACCGTCGCTACCAGCTTATTATTACCTTGTTTAATCTGCGGTAAAAAAGCTTCTGCCATTTTTACCGGCGCTTGCGTGTTCACTATTAGTGTTTTGGTCCAGGCTTGGTAGTCCAACTGACCAAAACCATGACCACGCTCATCGCCATAAATACCGGCATTATTGATCAACACATCAATTGGTTGATTGGCCAGTTTTTTAGCCAGCGCATCAATCTGTTCAAATTCTGCTACATCCAGCGTTTCCAGCTGAATGTTGGGATACGCCAAAGCCAGTTTATTCAATTCTGTAGCCAGCGCCGGTTGCGGTTGCCTGCTAGCGGCAATGACTTGCCAGCCTTCCGCCGCATATTGCCGCACAAACTCTAATCCTAAGCCCCGGTTGGCACCGGTAATCAATACTGTAGTCATTTTTCTGCTCCCATAAAAAAACCTTCTGCATCATAAGACGCAGAAGGTTTTTAAGTTTAATTAAATCGAATTACGCTGAAAAATTCTTTGCAGCGAAATCCCAGTTAACCAATGCCCAAAACGCTTCCAAATAGGCAGGACGCGCGTTGCGGTAATCGATGTAATAAGCGTGTTCCCAAACATCAACTGTCAACAAAGGCGTTTGACCTGCAGTTAATGGTGTCGCTGCATTGCTGGTGCTGACTAATGCCAAGCTGCCATCAGCATTTTTAACCAACCACGCCCAACCAGAACCAAAAGTGGTTACGGCAGTTTTAGTCAGCTCTTCTTTGAATTTAGCAAATGAACCAAATGTCGCATTGATAGCGTCAGCCAAGGCACCAGTAGGTTCGCCGCCGCCGTTTGGCGTCA
>JAUYMX010000117.1 GCA_030699345.1 Methylococcaceae bacterium | reverse complement strand
AGAGAAGCTAAAGCCAAGAATGATGAAAAATGGTTTAACAAAATCAACCTGCGTGGTTATACCCAGTTGCGTTACAACCTGCCGTTATCGGGTGACCGCATCGCTGGCGATCCAGAGCTGAGATCACCAGGTGATGGCAGTATTAAAGATAACAGTGGCTTTTCGTTTCGTCGGGTGCGCTTAGTCTTTTCTGGTGATGTTAATGAATATGTATCGTTATATATCCAACCAGATTTTGCCTCTAACGTTAGTGATAGCCAGCAAAATTTTGCCCAGTTACGGGATGCCTACGCAGATTTAGCGTTTGATAAAGCCCATGAATATCGCATCCGTGCCGGTCAATCTAAAGTGCCGTTCGGTTGGGAGAACTTACAGTCTTCACAAAATCGTTTAACGCTCGATCGTAACGATGCTCTGAATAGTGCAGTGCCAAGTGAACGTGATTTGGGTTTATTTGCCTATTGGTCGCCTTCAGATGTGCAGTCGCTTTGGAAAAAGCTCGCGGCTAAAGGCCTAAAAACTTCTGGGGATTATGGTGTGGCAGGTATCGGTGTATATAACGGCCAAGGTCTTAACCGTGCTGAAACCAATGATGATTTGTATGCGGTGGCACATACCACTTACCCGGTTGAGTTGAATTTCTTAGGCTACCCGTTCACTGGACAAGTCGTTGAAATTGGTGCTGATGCGATGTCGGGATACTTTAATCCGACAACTGCGGCTAGTAGAGTTTTCGGTAGAGCAGGAACACAACAAATACTTCCAACAGCAACCGCTACAGGTATAGGTGTGGACGGTACCAAACGTATCAGAGAAGATCGAGTAGGCGTTCATGCGGTGCTGTTCCCGCAACCGTTTGGTTTACAAGCTGAGTGGAATTGGGGTGAGGGCGCAACTTTGAATCCAACAGCTAATTCAGGTAGAGGCGCTATTGAAAGTCAGGGCCTGAGCGGTGGTTACGTGCAAGCGATGTATAAAATTGACAACATTTTCCGTGCGGATGGTGTGCTGATTCCTTACGCGAAGTGGCAAACCTATGACGGTGCTTGGAAAGGCGCTAACAATTCGCCAAAAGTTTCGGTACATGAAATTGAAGTGGGTGTGGAATACCAAATCATGAAAGCGCTGGAAGTTACTTTGGCCTATGCCACTATGGACAGAACCAATACAAGTACTAGCACATCTGCAACTTCACAATATCTTGGTCAAGCATCAGGTGACTTGATGAGAATGCAGTTGCAGTGGAACTACTAACCTTAAAATGACCTAAGGTTTTTGTAACAAGCTGTACTCGGTAACGAAAGCCCGCTGGATTAACATCCAGCGGGCTTTTTTTGTGCCGAAAAACGGACGTAATTTAGTAACAAGCTCCACTGGTTTGTAGGAGCGAGCCTTGCTCGCGATTGATTCAGTGATGGGAGAAATTATTGGCCCTGTAACAATGTAATTAAGCACTTTTCTAACTATTTATCGAATCCAGGGTAGGGGCGAATTTATTCGCCTCATGAGCTTCGATATTGTCCGGCTGGGCGAATCAATTCGCCCCTACATCAGAATGTTGCTTACTTAAACTCTTCAACGCCAAACAACGCTGAGTAGTTACGCACTTTTTACTTAATCGAAACCAAACAGCAAACAGGATATTTTTAAAGATGCTATAGAAAGCCTTTTCAGGCAAATGATAATGATTTGCAATTGAATTTATGAATGTTACTATTCCCTTAACTTTTTAAGGGGGTATTTATGAGCAATACAACAATTCAAATGCAATGTTTCAAGTTGACTGTCATTGCCGGATTGATGCTAACTTCTGCAACGGCAATCGCATTAGAAAAACCGCAGACCATGGAAGATATGTGGAAGATTATTCAGGCGCAACAAAAACAGATTGATGAAATGAAGGCGGCTATCAAAGAAGCGCCCGCTCCCACCAAAAGCGCCAGTGCGCCCGCCAGTCCAAATAGTGACGTCAAACAACTGGAACGCAAAACCGATGTGCTCAGCCAGGAAGTTGAAAAACTCCGCACCAATTTAACTATCCCCGATGAAGTGCAATACAAAAGCGCATACGGCTTGGGGCCTGCGGCTTCCAAGGTCTATCAGGTGGGTAAGGGGTTATCTCTGGGCGGCTATGGTGAGGCAAACTATCAAGCGATTGTAAGCGATGAAGCTAAACAAAAAAATGGCGATAACAGCAATTCACATGACAACACCGATTTTGAACGTTTGGTGATATACGCAGGTTATAAATTTACTGACAACATTTTATTTAACAGTGAAATCGAATTTGAACACGGTTCAACTGAAAAGGGTGGCACTGTATCGGTAGAAATGGCAGCGCTGGATTTCTTCATTGATCCTATGGCCAATGTGCGCGCCGGTATGGTGTTAATGCCGATGGGCTTCATCAATCCGATCCACGAGCCACCGTTTTATTTTGGCAACAATCGCCCAGAAGTTGAAAGGCAAATATTGCCAAGTACCTGGCGTGAAGTGGGTGTGGGTTTGTTCGGCGAGATACTTCCCAATCTGACTTATACGACTTATGTGGTTAATGGCTTAGATGCCGACAAGTTCAGTTCCAGCGGTATTCGTCCCGGTCGCCAACAGGGTAGCCAGGCTAGAGCCGAAGATCTTGCTTTTGTCGGACGAGTCGATTACGCACCGGCAGTATTACCAGGGGTTTCTGTAGGTGGTTCTGCTTATGTTGGCAATGCGGGCCAAAATCAGACATTTAACGGAGTAAAAGCGGATATATTGACCCAGCTTTATGAAGCCCATGTGCAATGGAAATACCGCGGCTTGGAATTTAGAACCTTGGGTTCTTGGGGACATATTGATGATGCGGGTTTACTGAGTGCAAGTAAGGGGGCAAGTAAAGGAGTTGGAAAAGGCGCAGGGAAAGTTATCGGCGAAGATAACTACGGCTGGTATACCGAAGCCGGCTACGACGTATTGCCGTGGTTTCTTCCAGAAACGACTCAGTATTTAGCGCCGTTTTTCCGATATGAACATTTGGATACTATTGCCAGTGCGCCTGACGGCTATGAAGATGATGGCAAACAAGACAGAGAAATCTACCAAGTCGGCCTGCAATACAAACCGATTCCTAATGTTGTTATCAAAGCAGATTACCGTAATTTCAAAGCTAAAAAAGGCAGCATGCCGGATGATTTCAATTTAGGTTTTGGGTTTATTTTTTAATATTGTCTAAATTGGCTTTATTTATGGGTGGGAGCGACGCCTTCGTCGCGACGAAGGCGTCGCTCCCACCCGAGCTAGATTTTTGAGTTTCAACTTCAATCAGCATGGCATCCAAATCACTCAATACATCTTCGGCAGTAAAGTATTCGCCGGTGCGTCTGGCCTGGTCTCTGGAGCTAAGCCCTCGAGCTATAAAAGCGTGTTGAGACTGCATTTGTTCAATGTCGGCTGGTAAAAAATGTGTCATTGCGATAGATTCCTTTGGTTTAAGAATTCCGGCCAATTTTATAAAGTAACAATATGAATCATCATAATTTAATCACTCGCATAGTCTTGGTGTTGTTGCTGTGCATCGCCACCCCAAGTTTTGCCAAAATTTTCTACAGCAAAAACGAGGCAATGGAGCTGGCGTTCGGTAAAACGGCAACGGTGGAAGTGCTGTCGTTATTTCCCGACGAGCAGCAACAAGCCAAAATTCAAGAGCTAGCCAAGACTAAGCTTGAGTCGGGCATGTTTAGCTTTTACGTCGGTAAAGAGCAGGGCAAGGTGCTGGGTTATGCAGCGATTGAAAGCATTACCGTCAGAACCAAGCCGGAAACCTTAATGATTGTGCTGACCCCGGAAGGCGAATTGCGCAACATCACCACCTTGGCGTTTCACGAGCCGCCGGAATATCAACCGCCCGAGCGTTGGTTTGAGCAATTGTATAAACGCGCTATCGCTGATATGGATTTTAATAAAGGTGTCGACGGTATTGCCGGGGCGACCTTGAGCACTCGCGCCGCAATTTCCAGTGTGCGTAAAGTGATGGGGATTTATCAGGTGATGATCAAAGAAGGTAACAACTAATGCGTTATTTCGTCACCGGCGAACAGCATCGCAAAGCGTTATTAAATGCGCTGGTGTTGATGTTTCTGGGCTACATCGCTTTGCTCTGGTTCAGTAACGGCCTGATGTACTTTAACCACATGGACTTAACGCCCGGCTCGGTGATCACGTATTACCTGGGCTCGGAAGAGCAATTTATCCCAGCGCGCAGTTATCAAGGTATGTTGGAAGTATCGCATTTTCATTTGTTTTCAATGGGCATGCTGGTGCTGACCTTAACCCATTTAATGTTGATGACCGATTTTTCTACCCGGCTGAAAATCTGGTTGAGTGTCTCGACTTATTTGTCCGCCATCGCCGATGAAGCCGGTGGCTGGCTGGTGCGCTTTGTCGCGCCAGAGTTTGCTTACTTTAAAATCGGCGCTTTTATTATCCTAGAAGTGTCGCTGGCAACCTTGCTGATTGTGGTGATTGCTTCGTTGATACGCGCCCAGATTAAATTAAGGGCGCTTTAAAAGCCTTAGGTTTCGACTGCGCTCAGCAGTGGAGCGCAGTCGAATTTTTAAATCAAATTCATCGAACAAGGCGTATCTAATTGTTCAGAATTGCTGCGATGATAAATCAACTCTTCAACCGGTCTGCCGCCGACCAAATGCTCATCAATAATCCGCTGTAAATTGGCCTCAGTGACGTTGTAATACCAGATACCATCGGGTTGCACGCACATGATCGGACCTGATTTACAGGTGGCGAAACAATGCGTGCGGGTGCGTTTGACCCGCAACTCGCCTTTATCGATACCCGCCGCTTTAAATTTTTCGCCGAGCGTTTCAAATATGGCCTGAGCTTCGCCATTCTCTGTGCAGCGCGGTCCGGTACAAATCAATAAATGCCGTTTGTAATCGCCCATTTTGGGTTTTTCTAAAGTTGAAATGTCATTGCTCATGGCTATGCCTGTTTTGGTTTGGGAGAATTAGAAAGCTGGCTTTTATCGTGTTGATAACGCGTCAGTGCATCGGCGTCGAAACTGCCGGTTTGCGCCACCAGCCAGAGGTTTAATAAGTTATTGCCATGGGCATCGACGATTTGCAGGCCATGGGCGGCATCATCCCGGCTGACAAACCAGGCTTGTTGGGCTTTGCGCCAATCGATATGCAGATGAAAATGATCATTAACGATGCTGAGCCAGCCGTTCTTTAATTGTAAATCTGCCCCGTTAATTAACAATTCCGCCACCGCGCCGCCCTCGCTACGCACCACAGCACGCAATGAACCCCAATTAGATAACGCAGCTAACAAATCATCGAATTGCTCGGTGTTGACGGCTTGCGCGCTAAACACACCGGCAACATCGTCGGCTGTGGCTTTAGTCACTGCATCGAGAATCTCCGCCAATGGCCGGTCAAAATAACTCGCCGCTTCTTGCAGGGTGGCCTTGGGGGTTTCACGTAAATAGCCGCGCACACAAGCTTTCCAACCCTCCAAGCCCATGCTCAGCGAACGCCCCGCCTGTTCGCCTGCTCGGGTTTCGCCCGTCATTGCATCGTATTTGTTAGCATAGCCGCGCGGCGTCACCATCAAACCTGCTCGGACAAAGGTGCTGCTGTTGCCGACCAGCACGGTAGTCAACATGCCGATGTCGCATTCGGCCATTTCCGCCAGCGTCACGAGTTGAATGTTTTGCAAGCTGCGATAACCGGATTTAACGATGGCCACCGGCGTGTCCGGACTACGATGACGCAGCAATATATTTTGCGCCTCGACGATATGTTGCGTGCGACGGCCGCTTTTCGGGTTGTACAACGCTACGACAAAATCGCCGCGCGCCGCACTTTCCAGGCGACGGGCGATCACCGGCCACGGCGTCAACAAGTCGGACAGCGAAATCGAACAGAAATCATGGGTTAACGGCGCGCCAACCAATGAGGCGCAACTTAATAATGCCGTGCTGCCGGGGACAACTTCCACCTGAATCGGGTCGTCCGGCGTCCAGCCGCTTTCCAGTAAAAGTTCGTAAGTCGGTCCGGCCATGCCGTACACGCCAATATCGCCGGAGGAAATCAACGCTACGACTTTGCCTTGCTTGGCATGTTCGTAGGCTTCGATGCTGCGATCAAGTTCTTCGGTCATGCCTTTTCTGATCACTTCCTTACCTTCCAGTAAGTCAGTGACCAGTTTGATGTAAGTGCTGTAACCGATGACCACATCCGCTTCAGCAATGGCTTGTTTGGCGCGAAAGGTCATGTGTTCATGCGCGCCGGGGCCGATGCCGACCAGTAAAATTTTGCCTGTTTTCATTCAATGATTCTCGCAATGGAAATGGTGGCGTTTTTACCGTCCGCCCCCAGGTATTTGTGTTTTTCGACCAGTAAATTTTGCATGTCGGTATTAGCTGCAATTAACGCTGCAGCCTCTGCCACCGCTGGCGTACCCATGTATTTCTGCACTACGGCAGACGGATTGGGCACCGGGATTTTTGCCAGCTGCTCGGCCGGATAAAAATGCAGCGGCCAGTCTTGGTTTTGCGCCAGTTGCAACAAGGCGACTTCATCGTTTTTCTTATCAATACTGGCCATGCCAACTACGGCGGATTCATCCAAGCCGCATTGCTGCAAAGCTTGTGTTAATGCGTCTTGCAATGTTTGCAAACTGGCATTGCGATCACAGCCAATACCAATGATGACCTTCATGGCCCATGATTCCCACGCTCCAGCGTGGGAATCCAGCCCAGGATGCTCCAGCGTCCCGCGCCGCAGGAGCGGCAGTTGTTGCATTCCCACGCGGAGCATGGGAACGATATAGGCCCTGTGTTAGCTATCATTGCTCTTCTGGCGGCCGGTACACGACCAATCTTTCTTCCAATTGCTGCCAAAGAATCGGATCTATCTCGCGTCGGGTTACCCATAACACCGACCGGAACTGGCTGGTATCGACATCTTCAAAGCGCTCAAACAAGTGAATATTGCCGGGCAGTGGCGTGGGCCGTGTCCACCAGTTGCGGCTGCCTGCTTCTTGCACAAAAGCAATCGGTTGTTGATTGACCACATCCGCCGATACGCGGGTAATGTTGATTTTGGGAGCTTCCACTTGCCAACCTAATTCCCGGCCCAGAATATCGACAGGAATGGTTTTGCCGACATCGGATGCGGTAGTTAATACAGGCGTAGCGCTCAACAAAGCCGCGACTTTTTCAGCATAAGCATTGGCGCCACCGACATGACCGGACAGTACCGGAATCACAAACTCGGCGGCATCATCGATCACCAACACGCCGGGGTCTTCATCTTTAGATTTAAGATGCGGCGCAATCAATCGAACTACAGCACCAAGCGACACCAAAAATATCAGCTGATCGTAGGACACAAACAATTCCGCGATTTGCGCGCTCAATGCGCCTTGATAAACGCGGCGCGGATTGCTGAACTCGTCAAGATGTTCAGCCTGTTTTTCCGATACCACCACCTCGGCTTCAGGCAGTTGCGGTGCTAAACGGCTGGCGATTGCGGCACCGTGTTTGGTAATCGCCACCAGGGCGACACGTACTTCAGTCATCGGAAATGTCCTTTTTTTTGCGACAGCCGCGTTGCATTTCTGAACGCTGACGGCCTGGGTTTTTGATAATCAGTAACGATAAGTAATTGACCTTTTGCCCATACAGGCTGGCGAGGTCATGCACCACGCGCTCCTCCGGCGCACCGGCTTTTTCGATAAACCAGCCTTGGTCGAGCAAGTCACGACGACGTAGCAAATCGATGACATCGTCCAGCAACGGTTTGACCTTAAGCAGCACCAAGGTATCGAAATCCTCGAGCAGGCGTTCAATTTGATCAATGCCATATCCGGCGGGGATAATGGCGATAGTATCGTCAACATCGGCCAGCGGTTCACCGCTGCGCGCCGCGGCGGCATGAAATGACGACACCCCTGGCACTACTTCCACTGTCACTTCCTGCTGCAAAGCACGAACACTGCGTTGCAAGTGGCCGAAAGTGGAATAGGTTGAAGCATCACCCTCCACTAAAAACAACACATCAACGCCGCGTTGCAATAGCGCCAACACGGTTTGTGCCGCCTCCAGCCAATAACGGGCCAGAATTTCGGCATCGTGAGTCATCGGAAAATGCAGCGCAGTATGTTGTTGTGGCAGCTCAAGACCGGCGCGCAAGGCGATGTCCAGTGCATAACTGTCGCTGTTTTTCTTGCGCACCGGATAGGTCCAGTGACCAGGGCCTGAAAGTAATTCCCAAGCGCGGCGGGTAATCAGGCCCGGATCGCCGGGGCCGAGTGAGATGCCGTAGAGAGTGCCGAGATTGTTATTCATAAAAATAGTGTTGCTCGATGATGAGTGGATCGCCCGTATGCCGCGCCGAGCACCGCAGTTTTCGATAGGAACAGCCCGCTAGGGTCGCCGCATGGATGCGGCGAGTTGGCAGAGGGCCAGGGAAGGCCCTTCTGGCAACCCCTGTCGAAAGCGAGGAGCGCAGGAAATAAGCGGCATCCGGGTCGCCTTTTCTTTGGTTACTTTCTTTTCGACTGCATGGATGCAGGAGGTAGAGCAACGCAGGAGCAGTTGCCGAGGCAGCAAAAGAAAGTAACTCGCCCGCCGGTGCGAATACCGGCTTCAAAAATAAACTTCGCGATAGCGAATCATTACTCATGAACTTAAAACTACTTTTGTGAGCAAGCATTAGCAGTTGCCGACACAATCCAAACCGGATTTTCCGCCTGCAACCTGTGCATATTCAAAATCGGACTACTACGCGAGGCTTGAATCTGACAAACGTCCCAGTCTGCACCGAGTTGTTTCAGGGTATCGACGGCGGTGGACAGGTTTTCCAGTGTGACGAAATTCATCACCAGCCAGCCGTTGGGTTTTAAGCGGTTTAGACAAAGTCCAATCAATTGCGCCAATTCACCGCCTGAACCACCGATAAATACCGCATCGGGATCGGGCCAGGTATCCAGGTGTTGCGGGGCCTTGCCGAGGACAAAACTGTAGTTGCTGATACCCCAGGCGGCATGGTTATGTTCGACATTGGCGATGTCGTCGACGTTCTTTTCAATCGCGTAGACATGACCATCGGGACATAAACGCGCCGCTTCCAAACCCACCGAACCGGAACCGGCACCGATGTCCCAGACTACGCTACTGCGGGTTAGTTGCATTCGGGCGAGTGATACAGCCCGGACTTCGCGTTTGGTGATCAACCCTTTTTCCGGCTTGCGCTGCTGAAAACTATCGTCGCTAACACCGAACAGCACGGGTGTCGGCAAAGCGGTTTTGCGTTTAAGTATCACCACGTTTGGGTCGATATGCTCGCCTGCGGCAACGCTCGCGACCGGTAAAAAACCGGTGACGGTTTGCTCAGGTTGCCTCAAAGTTTGCGCCACGACTATGTCAAAATCATCGGCCAAGCCTTCTGTTTGTAACATCCGGGCGATGCGCGCCGGGTTGTTCTCGGGGCTGGTCAATACCGCCAATAACGCGTGTTGCCGACATTGTTGCAGCAAGGCGTACATGCCATGTTGCGGGCTGGCACCACGCACCCATTCGCCCGCATCCTGACTATGCACCGAGGCGATAGTCGCGCTTTGCCAAGGAAGTTTTAGCTCAGCAAACGCCAGTTGAATGCTGGTGAGGTTAGGCAGAATGCGTAATTGCTCGGGGGAGAAC
This sequence comes from Methylococcaceae bacterium, assembly GCA_030699345.1. Lineage (GTDB taxonomy): Bacteria > Pseudomonadota > Gammaproteobacteria > Methylococcales > Methylomonadaceae > JABFRC01. The sequence goes on along the minus strand of JAUYMX010000117.1, from coordinate 11,640 downwards.
TTTTTCGCCAGAAAACCGGCGATACCATGACACAGCGGGTCGCCGCTGGCCAACACGACGACGGGTTCGCCCTTATTGATTGCGTCATTGATCCAGCCCGAAACTTGCGGTAAGTGACCGGTCAAATCGTATTGCTGTGCTTGGTCGATGTCGTCGGCCAAGGTTGCCAGCAAGCGGCTTCCGGCGATCACATGTTTGGCTGATCGGACAAGTTGTAGCGCTTCTTGGCTTAAACTGGTGGCGCCGTCGTCGAGAACGCCGATGATGCTGCATACTGCCGTCATGTTAAATTCCTTCCGGCTTCCGCCAGTTTGTTGCCGTCAAAATCGCAAACCAGCACGGCGATTTCAAAACGACCGGGGTAGCGGTTTTCCAAGGTAGCGATAACGCGTTTTGCCAGTTCGACGTGAAATTCATATTCAAGACCCAGTTCCACCATGCATTCGCTGGCGTAGCGGGCGGTTTCCTGAGCGGCGATGGCATTGCAAATATCTTCCGGTGCGCCGATGCTGCGGGCAATATCAGCGACCAGTTCCACGTCAACCGGTGCGCGACCGGCATGGGTAATGGTTTCACCCTGAGCCATTTTGGTCAGCTTGCCGACCATGCCGCCGATGATGATGTTTTGAATACCGCAACGGTCGGCGGCGTCCAGCGCCGGGGTCAGGAAGTCGCCCATTTGCACGAAACAGCTTTCATCCAGCTCGGGCAATTCACGCATCACGAATTTCTCGGTGCGACCGCCGGTGGTCAACACTACCGTGCCTTGTCCCTGATTGGCAGCAACTTCGACACCTTGCACGACACTGGCACGAAATGCCGCGGTGGAATAGGGATGGACGATGCCGGTGGTGCCTAAAATCGAAATACCGCCGATGATACCCAAGCGATAGTTGAGCGTTTTTTTTGCCATCTCTTCGCCGCGCGGCACCGAAACAGTTACTTGCAAACCTTTGTGTTGCAGCTGATCGGCGGCAATCAGACGGATGTTGTCTTCAATGTTTTTGCGCGGCACCGGATTAATTGCCGGGCCGCCAACAGCAAGTCCCAAGCCAGGTCGGGTAATGGTGCCAACGCCGGGACCGCCAAGTAGCTCGACGATGTTAGGCAAGTCTGTCCAAACCACATCGGCAGTCAGGCGGGCTAAATGCGTGCAATCGGGATCATCGCCCGCGTCTTTTTCCACCACCGCATGGGCGCAGCCGTCGATAATCGAGCCTTCTTCAATTTTAAAATTGACCAGTTCACCGTTAGGAAGTCGGCATTCAATGCTGTCCGGCACTTGCCCCGTCAGCAAGCCTTGCACCGCTGCCCGCGCTGCCGCCGCCGAACAAGCGCCGGTGGTGTAACCTTTGCGGGTGCCTTTGGGTTTGCGTTCGGGTGTATTCATTGACTGATGCAATGAAATGTCATGAAGGTTATAGATTGATTTAATCGGGCTCTCGCACCCGACGGCGAGTTACTTTCTTTTGCTTCGCCAAAAGAAAGTAACCAAAGAAAAGGCGACCCGACTGCCGCTTTTATCCTGCGCGCTACAGCTTTTAGCGTGGGTCGACAGAAGGGGCTTCCTGCCCCTCTGTCGACGTGCAGCATCCATGCCGCCCCCCTGACGGGCTGTTCCCGCCAAAAGCTGTAGTGCTCGGCGCGGCAAACGGGCGATAACATCCCTTGTTGAAAATTCACTTGGGTGTTGCTACGCATTCTTTTGTCGAGACTCGGCCAAACTCAACAACGCATGTATCGCCGCCACCACCAGCGTCGAGCCGCCTTTGCGACCGCGAGTGATAATCCAAGGAATGTCGTTCAATTCGCTTAACAAGTCCTTGGATTCCGCTGCCGAAACAAAGCCAACCGGCATGCCGACGATGAGTGCCGGTTTGATGCCTTCTTCTTTAATCATTCGCAATACTTCCAACAACGCGGTCGGTGCATTGCCGACCGCGACGATGCCGCCATCGAGCAAACCTAAGTGGTGCGCTTTGCGCATGGCTTGCACGGCGCGGGTGCTGTTGACTTGTTTGGCCGCGTCGATGACATCGGCATCAGCGATGAACTGGCGGGCGCTAATACCAAAATGTGCCAAGCGAGGCTGCGATAAGCCGACACAAATCATTTCCACATCGGCGACGATCGGCGAACCATTTAGAATGGCTTGAATTCCGCCTTCGACCGCCTGCTCGGAAAACTCGGTCAGGCCATTGAATTCAAAATCGGCGGTGGCGTGGATCATGCGACGCACCACTTGCCATTGCCCATCTGAATAGTTGTGCTCGCCAACTTCGCGGTCGACGATGGCAAAAGAATCATGCTCGATCTGCTGGCCGGCCTGGGTGAGTTGTTCGGTCTGACTATTTTGGCTCATGGCGGATTAATGATGATGGTGATGTTCAGCTTGCTCGCGGTATTGGCAGCCGTCGCATTCCAGCATTTTCGGTGCGACCGGGTCGGTGGCTTCGGTAACTCGTTGATCGAGCAATTTAAAAATCGCCGGATCAAAACCAAAATAAGTACCTGAGCCAAAAGCAATTTGCGGGTATTGGCTTTGCAAACGCTCAACCTGTTTGCCGATGCGCTCAATCAGCAAGCCGGTAAACAGGTAGTAAGGCAAAATCGCAATCTGCGTCATGCCCAGTCGCACTTGACGTTGCACGGCGGTTTCCAGCCGCGGATGGGTAATGCCGGTGAAGGCGATGTCGACCAGTTCATGCTCGGTGACTTCAAACAGCCAGCGCGCCAATTTTGCCAGTTCGCCGTTAGCGACTTTGTCGGAGGAACCGCGGCCTAAAATAATCACGCCGGTGGTTTTCGGGTCCGGCATGGCCAAGGTTTTCAGTGCGCTTTTTAGTTGATTTTGCAGTACGGCCAACAGGGTTTCATTGCTGCCCAGATGCGGCGCGTAGATGAATTCGACGGTTGGGAATTTTTCGCGGGCTTCCTCGATATGCTCGGGAATCTCCATTTTCACATGTCCGGCAGCACTGATGATCAGCGGCACCACAATCACCCGGCTGGAGCCTTGCGCGGCGCGGCTCAACCCTTCTTCCAGCAGCACCTCGGCCAGTTCGATGTAGCACAAATCAATGCGCCAGTCAGGGTGTTGCGCCTGCCATTGTTGCTGAAAGGTTTGGATTTCTTGATTGCCTGCCTGGTTGCGCGAACCGTGGCCGACTAAGAGAACGGTGGTGGTCATGCTTATTCCTTAGATTGAGGCCGCTCGGCACGGCGAAAACGATGGGTAAAACCGGCATCATAAAGTTTGGATTTTTTTAACGACGACCAATGACGCGCGCCCAAGGTGGGGCTGATGACGATCATGGCCTGGCTGTTGATTTTAGCGGCCCGGCAGCGTTCGCGAATATCGGCCAGCGTGCCGCGAATAATCTGTTGCTCATCCGGCCAACTGGCTTTGTGGACCACCAAGACCGGGGCATCATCGGCCCAACCGGCGGCTTTTAATTCGCGTTCGATCGTGGGCAACAAGGTAATCGATAAAAACAGACACAATGTGGTGTGATGGCTGGCCAGTTCTTGCAAGGATTCACCGTCCGGCATCGGCGTGCGGCCTTCAACGCGAGTTAAAATCACGGTTTGCGTGACTTCCGGCAAGGTCAGGCTCTCCACCGCGCAGGCCATCGCGGCAAACGCCGACGAGACGCCCGGCACGACTTCGACGGCGATATTGGCGGCATCCAGCGGTTGCACCATTTCGATTAGTGCGCCATATAAACCAGGATCGCCGGTTTGCAGGCGAATCACGGTTTTGCCCGTATCGGCTTGTTCGATCAGCCAGTTGGTAATCTGCTCCAGGGTCATGTCTTTGGAATCTTTGATCACGCAGCCGCTCGGTGCCCATTGCGTCGCAGCGGCCTGTACTAACGAGCCTGCGAACAAAATGGCGTCAGCCTTGGCGATTAAGTCGCGGCCTTTGACGGTGATTAAATCCGGGTCGCCGGGCCCTGCGCCGACAAACCAGACTTTCGACTGAATAGAGTGAGCGCTCATAGAAAAAATCCAGCCGCGACTTGCGGGTTAAACGGAAAATAAGTGTGTAGATAAGATGCCTGCAACGAACCCACCCGGTAAAAATTTTCGCTGCGGCTCCGATTGCGTTGCGGCTTGGATTCGGTGAACGGCTGCAGTGTGGTTGCCAGTTGCGAGTGATGAAAACTGTGCCCACGAATTTCGCCTTGTTCCAACTGCAAGCTATGCATGCCCAGATTCACCAGCCGTTTTTGCATTTGCGCGCTGCCGGGTAGTAATCCGGCCATCGCTGCCGAATGGCCGTCTTTATCGGTCAAACTCTCCAGCAAATATAAAAAGCCGCCGCATTCGGCGTAAATCGGTTTACCGGCTTGATGATGTGCCTGTAAGGCTTGTTTCATGGCGACATTGTCGACCAATGTTTGCAGATGCAGTTCCGGGTAACCGCCAGGCAGGTAGATGCTGTCGGTCTCGGGCAAGACGTGGTCTGCGAGCGGCGAGAAAAACCTCAGTTCAGCGCCCATGGCTTGCAAACAATCCAGATTGGCCTGATAGATAAACGAAAATGCGGCATCGCGAGCCACGGCAATACGTTTACCCGCCAGTAACAGTGGCGGCGGCGTGGTGGCGATCGGCGCGAAGGCGACTGATTCAGGCAATCGGCACGGTGCAAGGCTGCTGAGTAATTCGGCGGCGCGCGCTAAGCGAAGATCGAGATCGCCGATTTCCTCAGCCTGCAACAAACCTAAGTGCCGCGAAGGTAAGCCGACCGCGTCGTCTTTCGCCATCGCCGCCAGCAAAGGCATGTTTTCCGGCAACGCTTCTTCCAACAGTTTGGCATGACCAGGGCTGCCGACTTTGTTGGCGATGACGCCGGCAAACGGCAAGTTGGCTCGGTAATGCGCTAATCCATAGCCCACGGCGGCAAAGGTTTGTGCCATGCCGCCCGCATCGATGACCACGGCTACCGGCACTTTTAGTGTTTGTGCCAAATCGGCGCTGCTGCTATCGCCGTCGAACAGGCCCATCACGCCTTCGATTAAAATGATGTCCGCTTCGGCGGCTGCGTTATAAAGCATCTCGCGGCAATGTGCTTCACCCATCATCCATAAATCAAGCTGATAGACCGGCTGCCCGCAAGCAAAGCTCAAGATTTGCGGATCGATAAAATCCGGGCCAGTCTTGAAGACGTGTACCTTGCGGTTTTGCTGGCGATGGTAATAGGCCAAGGCCGCGGTAATGGTGGTTTTGCCTTGCCCGGAGGCGGGGGCGCTGATCAACATTGTCGGGCAATGTCGAATTGGAGTGGAGGTCATCATTAAAATGTCACTTTACGCAGCAATCGGCCGGATATGGCGCCCAAAGTCAGCCAGAACAAGGCGTTGTTGATAGATGTCAGTACCACAAAATGCTGTTGTAATGCTTCAGGGGCCAAGGCGTGAGCCACCTCAGGATGCGGGGCGCCGATTAAATGAGGTAAAACCAGCAAACAAGCGCCGCCGATTTGCAGCCAGCGTTGTTTAGTCAAGATCAGCCCAAACAAACCGATGGCGGTAGCCGCCGCAGTAAATAGCCACCAGGTTTGGCGACTATGCAATTCAGCACTGTCGGTACCGGGCAATTCCGGCGGCAATCCCAACGAAGGCGCGACAAAAAACACCAGAAAACCTGCCAAACCCCAGCCGAGTCCATACAGATAACCGCGTTGATTTCGCCAGTACATGGAAGCCGCGATCAACAAGGCAAAGCCGAAGCCAGTCAAACCGTTGAACAATAAGGTAAAGCCGTTACGTTGCCAGCCATCCATGGGTTGCCAGTCATGCACATGCTCAGCCGAGGGTGTTTCGAACTGTTCGGCGGCCAAAATTAACGGCAGGGTTTGATAATGTTGCAGCATGCTGAGTAACAAGCCGCCCAATAGCCCCGCCAGTAGCGAGACCGCGACCAGCTTACGAAAATCAGCCATGTTAATGGCAAGGAAAAGCAGCGCTGTGGCGTCCGTCGTGTGCGGCGTTATGTAGGTAATTATTGCTATCCTGCAAGAAACCCAAACCTAAAACGATGGTCAGGCCCAATACGATGGCACTTAGGCCAGGCAAGATTTTTGCGGTTGATATAGCGGGGGATGCAGCGAGTGTTTTCATGGTTAAGGTTCCCGGATCTGATAGACGGAATAACAGAGGGAAAGACAAACCTAAAAAACCGATTTGACAGATCGCCCTCCGCAATACTGTGGTGTAACAGCTTTAGGCCTGTCTCCGGGCTCGTGACGAATCACCTACCGTTGCGGGGGCAGCGTCGGCATTTAACCGACTTCCAGTTTCACCCGCTGTCTGCGGGAACCGTAAAACTTAATTGATTCTACTGAGTTAGCGCTTGTTAGGTCAATTTATTTTAGGGTCTGCAGCCCTGCCATTAAACCGTTATAGAACAGGGGGATTCGGCTTAACTGTACCGCCGGTCTATTGCCCGGCCTGTTTATCCAGCATAGAATGGCCGCTTCTTTAACTGTGTTTGGGAAGTATTCAATGTCAGACGAAATTTGGTTCAGAACCGGCGAAGCCACCGTATTTTCCAGCGAAGGCCAGGGCACCGATGCGATGCCGGAAATACTGATCGGCAGTGTTAAAGGTCCCGCCGGTCATGCCTTTGCTAACTTGATGGGGCAAACCGAAGGCCATACGCGCATGTTTGCGATTCGCGCCTGCAACCAACAAGTGCGCCCTGCGACCATCATGGTGCCTAAAGTCACTATTAAATCGTCCGCCTATGTCGAATTATTTGGTGGTCCAGTGCAGTCAGCAATCGCTGATGCGGTGCTTGATAGCGTGATTGAAGGCGTGATTCCTGCTGATCAAGCGAATGATTTATGCATTATCGCGATGATCTGGATTGCGCCGGAGTGCGCGACCAATCCTGAGTTGGACCGTAAAGATTTGTATCGCACCAACTACGAAGCGATGAAATTGGCTATTGCCCGGGCCTTAAGCAATTCACCAAGTATTGAGGAATTGACCGCCAATCGTCATAAAATTGTGCATGAAATGTACGATCCGGAAACCGGCGAGTCTCAGTGGTAAAACTAAGTGCAGGGCATAAGCCTTGCCACATTCTTTAAAGAGCTATGGAACTTGCCGCCTGTCCTGAATGCGATTTACTGCTCAACCCGCATCAAGCGGCGGTAGGTGAAAATGCTCATTGTCCACGCTGCGGGTATTTACTGCAGCGACCCAGCAAGCAAAGCATTGAACGAACATTGGCTTTGTCTATCGCCGGTTTGCTGCTGATGTTACCGGCTAACCTGCTGCCGTTGGTCGGTATCAAAGTATTGGGCACCAGTCACGATGGCACCTTGTGGTCTGGCGTGTTTACCCTGTTTTCGGAAGGCATGTGGGCCGTTGCGGTGTTGGTGTTTTTATCCAGCATGTTGTTTCCGCTACTGAATATCGTTTTATCGTTATTAGTCAGCTTTTATCTGCATTTTAATAAACCCAATAAATACCTGTCCCATTGGATGCGTTGGTTACAACACTTGAAAGAATGGGCCATGCTGGAAGTGTACATGCTGGGTATTATCGTCGCCTGCGTTAAATTGACGTCGATGTCTGAAGTTAAATTCGGCCTGGGGTTGTATGCTTTTATAGCCCTGATTGTGGTGTCCGGCATGTTGGCTAGCCATTTGGATGGATATTTATTTTGGCGACATATTCGGCGGCTTAATAACAAGTTATGAAAACTAACGCGAATGCGCTCAGCCGTGGGCTGGTTCGTTGTCACGATTGCGGACACTTAAGTAAAGTAAATACACCTCATTGTCCGGTATGCAACGGCCATTTACATCCGCGTAAACCCAAAAGTTTGCAACGCACAGCAGCATTATTATTAAGCAGTTACGCCCTGTATCTTCCTGCCAATGTATTTCCGATTATGACCGTGACACGTCTTGGGTCAGGGGAGCCGCATACCATTATCGGCGGTATTTTTGCGTTGATTGACAGCGGTATGATGCCGATTGCGCTATTAGTGTTGGTTGCCAGTATTTTAGTGCCGATGGTTAAATTGCTGGGATTAAGCCTGCTAGTGTTTAGCGTTTATTTTAATTGGCCCATCAATGCGCGCTTGGCAACTGTTGTTTATCGCATTATTGCTTTTGTCGGGCGCTGGTCGATGTTGGATATTTTTATGATTACCATCCTGGTGTCCCTGGTCAATTTGGGCGGTGTTGCCCAGGTGATTGCAGGGCCTGCCGCTACCGCATTTGCTTGTGTGGTGGTTTTGACGATGTTTGCCGCCACAAGTTTTGATCCACGCCTGATCTGGGATAACCCGAACGCTTATGAATGACTTTAATGATCCGATCGACAACGGCAGGGATGCGGAAGCTGCTGACGCAACTATCAATAAACGCACTGAATTGCCTCTAGTATGGTTTTTACCGCTCGTCGCCTTGCTGGTCAGCGGTTGGTTGATTTCCAAAGCGATGATGGAAAAAGGCCCGGAAATTAGTATTACTTTTCCTACTGCGGAAGGATTAGAGGTCGATAAAACCAAAATCAAATACCTGGATGTGGAAATCGGCAAAGTCACGGCAATTTCTATCAATGATGATATGAAAACTATTCGGGTAACTGCGCAAATGAGCAATACGGCTGATGATTACCTGAAAGAACACAGCCGGTTTTGGGTGGTGCGACCGCAAGTGGGATTATCCGGCATTTCCGGGCTGGGCACCTTATTATCCGGGGCTTACATTGAAATAAAACCGGGTGATGGTGATGCAAAAAACGAGTTTGTTGGGCTCGCTATGCCACCGCCGCTGAAAACGAATACTGAAGGCAGGCAATTTATTCTCGAAGCCAATAATCTTGGCTCGTTAAGGGCCGGCACACAGATCAATTTTCATGGCATTAACGTCGGTTCGGTGCTCGCTCACGAATTGTCCGAAGATGCTAACTGCATACGCCTGACTATTATGATCAATAAGCCTTACGATCAATTTGTCAGAAAAAACACCCGCTTCTGGATAGACAGCGGCATTGATTTGTCTGCCGGTGCGGATGGCTTTAAAGTCCACACGGGGCCTTTGGTGTCGTTATTAAGCGGCGGTATCGCCTTTCGTAGCGATCCGGAAGACTCAGTGGAAACAATTCAACCTGATAATACTCAATTCCAACTGTATGACAATTATCAGCTATCAACCCAAGTTGTTTATACCAACACCCTTAGATATGTAATGTATTTTAAAGGCTCAGTGCGTGGGTTAACGGAAGGTGCGCCGGTGCAATTACGGGGTATTCCGGTCGGCAAAGTGGTGAATATCGACTTGGAGCTGAATGAGACCACCCAAGACATCCAGGTGCCGGTAACGATTGAGCTGGAACTGGAACGCATCCATAAAATCAACAATAAACCTCATGTTAGCGATAAAGACACCGTAGCTCAGCTGATTAAAAAAGGCCTGCGTGCGCAATTGCAAACCGGCAGCTTTTTGACCGGGCAATTACTGGTGGATCTGGATTTTTATCCGAAAATTCCGGTGGTGCTTAATGATAACAAGAGTATCTATCCTGAGTTTCCCACCACGGCGGGTTCGCTGGATCAGCTTACTCGTTCCGCCACTGTCATCATGGATAAAATCGCCAAATTGCCGTTGGATAATTTGAGTGAAGAGGTCAACAAAACCCTGCAATCGTTGCAAGGCACCTCTAAAGCCGCTAAAGATATGCTGGTCACGGCCCAAAGCACGTTAACTGCCACCGACAAAACCATGAACTCCGCGCAAAAAGTGCTGAACACCTTAGAACCTGGCGCCAGCACACATTATGAGTTGGAGAAATTATTGCAAGAACTGACCCGCGCCGCCGGCTCAGTGAAACAACTCACCGATTATCTGGAACAGCATCCAGACTCACTACTGCGCGGTAAGGAAGGGGAATAAGCATGGCTAAACGCATTATTAAATTAATCGTCATGGGCGGCTTGCTTTCAGCCTGTACTGCGACGCCGCCCACCCGGTTTTATGTTCTGGAACCCCAGTTTGATGTGCCAGCCGTCAGCGCTGATGATCAAGTAAAAAAACTGATTATCGGCATCGGCCCCATATCGATTCCTGCATTGCTGGAGCGCAAGCAACTGGTGACCCGTGATGCTGATAACAATCTGCAAATCGCCGAATTGCAGCAATGGGCCGCACCGTTAAAAGACAACATTGCCGAAGTGTTAGCCCAAAATCTAACCGCATTGCAACCCAGCCAAATAATCAGGGCCTACCCTTGGAATGCTTACGGCAGCATTGATTACCAAATCATCGTGCAAATCAGCCGTTTCGACGCCAAGCCCGAGCAGTCCGCCAATCTTGAAGCCAACTGGGCCATCATGGATCAAAAATCACATAGCGTTGTCAGTAATGGCTTTTCTAAAATCCAAGCCAAACCAGAAAATGCCACTACCACCGGCACCGTAAAAGCGCTGAATAACACACTGGCAACACTGAGTCAGGAACTCGCCAAAGCCCTGTCAAAATTAAAATAAACCGTTAAAAAACAAAGAACTAGCTTATTTTTCTTGGAATTAACCCGAAAATCCTTTAGAATTCGCCCCGTTCTGGACATTTATGTTTCAGAAGGGGTGTTAGCTCAGTTGGTAGAGCAGTGGACTCTTAATCCATAGGTCTAGGGTTCGAATCCCTAACACCCCACCAATAAAATCAAGGCCTTACGAGTAATCGAAGGCCTTTTTTATTGCCCAAGGGACACGGACGGGGCACTTCAAAATAAAAAGCCATAACAAGCCGCAATACAACAGGCCGAATTTTTATCTAAAAGTGTGCCTACCTTAAACCAGCTAAAACCGCTAAATTTCCCCAATCCCAACACCCTGAAAGATGGCTAAAAAATAGCCAATTCAAGACGTTTTTATTTTTTAATGCCCCTTTAGTGTCCCATTGATTATTAATATTTAACTTAATCCAATAAAAACAATTAGTTGATTAAATAGGCCAAAAGACTATGTATGTATTGCTAATCCCATGTCCTTTATTATTATTCAATAGGTTGTATGGAACAATGGATTGGGTAAATCAATAGGCCATAATTACTAATCAATGGCTTATTAAGAAACAAGCTGTCCCGGCGCGGGACAAATGCCCCATATTTTAAACGTGGACACTAACGGGACACTTAGAAATAAATAGGGGTAGTAAGTGGCAATACATGACAAAAAACGACACAGCGTAAGCAGTTGAAATTATTGTTATTGTTTGTTGTGGTGTTTTGTAAGTTATTGATTTTAAACGACTCTTAATCCATAGGTCTAGGGTTCGAATCCCTAACACCCCACCAATAAAATCAAAGGGTTGCGCATTAGCAGCCCTTTTTTTATGTCTGGCGTTTTGTGAAATGTAACCGGTCATCATTGCTTGACATTAGCAATGTTATGGTTTTTCTTCGGCGGGCCATGGCTATCATTCCAAAATCTTGGATAAGCGTAATCAGGTGCGGAAAATTGCGTTCGCTTCTTTAGGGCACCTCGAAATACTGCCCTTATAAATAAAAAGTATACCGACAGTGATAAATCAGCCACGGAATCCCTGCTGTTTTTTGTATTTTGCCCTCGCATGAGGACTTGTTTTAGCCTGAAATCACCGTTTTCGGCAATTTC
>JAUYMX010000110.1 GCA_030699345.1 Methylococcaceae bacterium | reverse complement strand
ACATGGTGGGAGCGACGCCTTCGTCGCGACGAAGGCGTCGCTCCCACCATGTCTTTCAGTTGCAGGGGTGATGCGGCGCTTCATGATCATTAGGTTGATTATGTTAGGAAAAGCATAGCCGGTCACGAACAAGATTACCATTTAAGCAATTCGGTTCGGCCATAAGCAACCGATTGACAAATAGTTAAAGCGATAGAGGGTGTTAACCTGCGCTGATATACTTTGACGATATATTTTGACCTAGCTGCCCAGCTATCTAATTCATGTAAAAGCTTATGCCTCAGCTATTTCTTAGTTATCGTCGCTCCGATACTGCCGGTTATGCCGGAAGGCTTTCCTCTATTCTGCGCAAACAATTCGGCGCGGATCAGGTGTTTCAGGATATTGAGGCTATCACGCCCGGCAGTGATTTTCGCGCGGCCATCGAAACAGCCATAGGAAATAGTCAGGTGCTGCTAGTGTTAATTGGCAATACCTGGCTGGCTGAACTTAAATCACAGGGGCTGCGGTTGTCCGATTCTGCCGATTTTGTCCGTCTGGAAGTTGCTACCGCACTTAAGCAGGGCGTGAAAGTGTTGCCGTTATTGGTGGAAGGCGCGTATATGCCGTCTGAAGAGGAATTACCGGCCGATCTGAAGGCTTTGGCGAGACGCCAGGCGCTGGAGTTGTCTGATTCCCGCTGGGATTACGATTGTGAACGTTTAGTGAAAGCCATCGAAGCTCTCATTAAAAAACCTTCCCGATTCAAGCGCTGGCTGGCTGCTTTGACAGTTGTTGCTTTAATAGTAATCGGGGTGATCGGTGGCATTTGGTTTTCTACGCAACGACCGGCAGATATATCCGGGCGCTGGCAGCTACCCAATGGCAGTAGCTGGCTGGTTACCCAGCAAGGCGCTGATCTAGCCATCGACGAAGTGCATTACGAGTCCAAACAAGTTTGGAAGCGGGGCAATGGGCGCATTGAGCAGAATCATTTGAGCTTTAATCTGGATTTGGTATTTGATCAACATGGCTCCAGTTATCACGGCGAAGCAGATGTGGCGGAAGATGGTAAGTTGATTAAAGGCGAAGTTGTAAATCAAGGCTCAGGTCAGCGTGAACCTTTACTGTTAAATCGATAGCTGCATTAGCTTACTATTTGGGTATATGTGGTGCTTAAGAGCGACAACAAGCTTGTTTTATGACAACCATTTATAGCTTCCCCGCGATTTCCGCTGACAATGCTCGTGTTTTGATCTTGGGTAGCATGCCCGGTAAGGCATCGCTGCAAGCAGGGCAGTATTACGCGCATCCCCGGAATCAATTTTGGCCGATACTCGGCGAACTGGTAGGTGCGGGGCCGACGTTGGATTATGTTGAGCGAACGCGTGTTTTGACATCCGCCGGGATTGCGCTGTGGGATGTGCTGAAATCCTGCTATCGATCGAGTAGTCTTGATGCCGACATCGATAAATCTTCGATTATCGTCAACGATTTCGCGGCGTTTTTTGCGGGACATCCGCATATCAGGCAGGTGTTTTTTAACGGAGCAACCGCTGAGCAGGCATTTCGTAGGTATGTGTTGCCAGATATTGACGCCGAGGATTTGGTGTTGCAGCGTTTGCCTTCGACCAGTCCAGCCCATGCGGCGATGAGCTATCAACAGAAGTTGCAGAGCTGGCAGAGTATCAGGAATTTATGAAAGTTGATTCCGTTCGTGTTGAGCCTGTCGAACCATGAACGGAATCAACTAAAACAATGCCTTACCCCTTCAACGCCTTCAACACCGCCTGCATGGTGGCATTAGCATCGCCGAATAACATGCGGGTGTTTTCCAGTACGAATAAGGGGTTGCCGACACCGGCATAGCCGGACGCCATACTGCGTTTAAGCACGATGGTAGTGCCGCCTTTCCAGCATTCCAGCACCGGCATGCCGGCAATCGGGCTGTTGGGGTCGTCCAGTGCGGAAGGATTAACGATGTCGTTAGCGCCAATCACGATAGACACATCGACATGCGCCCAGTCTTCGTTGATTTCATCCATTTCATAAACGATGTCGTAAGGCACTTTAGCTTCAGCTAATAACACGTTCATGTGTCCGGGCATACGACCCGCCACCGGGTGAATACCGAAACCTACTTTTTTGCCTTTTTCTTTTAGCAGTTTGGTGATTTCGTTGACGGTATGCTGGGCTTGAGCCACAGCCATGCCGTAGCCAGGAATGATCATGATGTTTTTCGCTTCCAGCAATAATTGCGCAGTTTCGTCAGCATCAATCGGTTGCACTTCACCTTCAATAACCGCTGCTTCACCGCCTGCCGCCGCACCAAAACCACCGGCAATGACGCTGATAAAATTACGATTCATCGCACGGCACATGATGTAGCTCAATATAGCGCCGCTGCTGCCGACCAACGCGCCGGTCACAATCAGTAAGTCGTTACTTAACATGAATCCCGTCGCTGCTGCCGCCCAACCGGAATAGCTATTGAGCATGGAAACCACCACCGGCATATCAGCACCGCCAATCGCCATCACCATGTGAATGCCAAAGATTAAAGCAATGCCGGTCATGATCGCTAAAGGCACAATAGCTGAGCCGTTTTCGCTTTGTTGTAAAAATACGCCAGCTAATGCCACAGCGGCAATCAACAACAATAAATTGAACCAGTGACGTCCAGGTAATAATAAAGGCTTGCCGCTGATTTTTTCGCTGAGTTTACAAAAGGCAATTACCGAGCCGGAAAATGTCACCGCGCCGATTAATATGCCGATATAAATCTCAACTTCATGGATGGTTTTTTCTACGCCGATTAGCGGGTGAGAGACATCTAAGAAATTGGCATAACCTACCAATACCGCAGCCATACCCACCAAGCTGTGCATGATGGCGACCAGTTCCGGCATTTGCGTCATTTCAACTTTTATTGCTGCCCTTGCGCCTATCGCGCCGCCAACAACTAATGCCCCCAACAATACTTCATAGCTGGTGACATAGCCGCTTAAAGCGGTGGCGGCAATGGCAATTGCCATGCCCAGCATGCCGTAATAATTACCTTTGCGGGCGGTTTCCTGCTTGCTTAGGCCACTAAGGCTGAGGATAAACAAGATGGTGGCGATGATGTAAGACATCGTGACTAAACTATGAGACATGATGCGCTCCCGTTATTTTCTAAACATTTCCAACATGCGGCGGGTGACCAAAAAGCCCCCGGCGATGTTGATAGATGCGATGAGTATGGCCAGTCCTGCCAGGATTTTTATGGTGCTGTCAGGTGTGGAAACCTGGACTAACGCGCCGATTACAATAATGCCGCTGATGGCGTTGGTCACGCTCATCAGTGGGGTATGTAATGACGGTGAGACGTTCCAGATCACCTGATAACCCACGAAGCAGGCCAGTACGAAAACGGTAAAGTGCGCCATGAATGCTTCCGGAGCTACCGCGCCAATCGCAAACAACGCCGCACCGCCGATGATTAGCGGTAACAATTGTTTTAATGGGCTGGCTTTAGGCGCTTCTTGCACGACATAGGCCGGGGCTTCGGTTTGCGGGGCTGGTGCTGCAGATAATTTCGGCGGTGGTGGCGGCCAGGTAATTTTGCCTTCTTTTATCACCGTCGCGCCGCGAATGACTTCATCGTCCATATTGACGTTGATTTCGCCATTCTTTTCCGGGCTTAGCTCAGTTAATAAATGTCGGATGTTGGTGGAATAAAGCTGGCTGGATTGATTCGCCAAGCGGCTAGGCAGGTTGGTATAGCCGATAATGGTCACGTCATGCCGGACTACGACTTGATCTTTTTCAGTCAGCTCACAGTTACCGCCTTGTTCAGCAGCCAGATCGACAATAACGCTACCCGGTTTCATCGACTCGACCATGCCTTTAGTGATCAGCTTGGGCGCAGGCTTGCCGGGGATGAGCGCGGTAGTGACAATAATGTCCACTTCCATGGCTTGTCGTGCGAACAAGGCCATTTCCGCTTCGATAAATTCTTTAGACATGGTTTTGGCATAACCGCCGGTACCGCTGCCTTCTTCCTTGAAATCGAGCATCAAAAATTCGGCATCCATACTTTCGATTTGTTCTTTAACTTCCGGGCGGGTGTCAAAAGCTCTGACGATTGCGCCCATGCCTTTGGCGGCACCTATGGCAGCAAGCCCTGCTACACCGGCACCGATGACTAACACTTTGGCCGGTGGGATTTTGCCCGCGGCGGTGATCTGTCCGGTAAAAAAGCGGCCAAAATGCTGAGCTGCCTCAACAATGGCCCGGTAGCCTGCAATATTGGCCATGGAGCTTAACGCATCCAATTTTTGTGCTCTGGACATGCGCGGCACGCTATCCATCGCCAATACAGTGGCTTGCTTGGCAGCCAATTTCTCCATCAGTTCCGGGTTTTGTGCGGGCCAGATAAAACTAATCAGGCGGCCGCCTTCCCGTAACAGATCGGTTTCATCGGTAGTTAATTCCGGGTGTCGTTCGGGGGCGCGAACTTTAATGACAATATCCGACTGCTCCCAAAGCGTTTTAGCATTGTCGACAATTTCGGCACCGGCTTCTTTGTAAGCATCATCGGAAATATTTGCGCCGATACCTGCACCAGTTTCAACTAGCACAGCAAAGCCGAGTTTAATGATTTGTTCGGCGGCTTCTGGGGTGGTGGCGACGCGTTTTTCGCCGGGGTGGATTTCTTTCGGTATACCAATCTTCATAACATCTCCTACACAGTGGTTTAGAGCATGACTAGCGAAGCTTTAAGTGTTCAGGGTGAAAAACTAATAGCCTTAAGTTAAGCCGTTCGTGGTGAGCTTGTCGAACCATGAATGGTTTAAATTAATGAGTTGAAAGCAATGCCCTGAGCGGTGTGAGGATAGGAGATTGAGCGCTGTTAAGCAATAAAAAACGCTATGGAGTGATTTATTTTGGCTGGGCAAGCAGCGGTGAAGATAGCTGTTGAAAAACTGGATAGCAGTAAGGGATTTATAAAAAAACTAATGACTGCTTTTGATGCGGACTCTTAGGATTTAGCCAGCAAAATTAACTTCCTTATTTACGATTGTGTTGTAGGGGGGAATTCATTCGCCTAGGGCGATTAAAATCGCCCCTACAATTTAATTAGAGAAGTAATTTTCAACCATATCCTTATGGCTTTGCTTAGTAAATTGGCTGAGCTTTGTTAACTATTTTTAGCGGTTTTAAGTGCTGGCTTTGACTTGGTTACAACAGGTTTTGTCGTCAACTTAACGCTAGGTTTGGTAATTATTCGGCTACTTTTGCTGGCAACTACGGTGCGTTTTTGTAGCGGGGCCGCTTGCCGCGGTTTAATGGAGCTTGCTGATTTATATGATAATTTATTGTTGGTTTTCTTGGCGGGTACTTTAATGACAGCAACTTTGTTATGACCAACGCGGCTTCGCCCTGAACGCGCATATTTGACGCGTGACGGTGCAACTGCAACATGTCTGTGACGCGTTGAAGCTATGACGGGTACCCGATTGGCTGCTGCATAACTATTGCTTGCACCATTGCCGCAATCCAATTGATACGGAGGCGTGCCTGCAGAGCCAGTGGGCATGTTTTCCACTGTACGGCTGGGGTCGCTAAAGTTGCCGGCAAAACCGGCATCCATTTTTTGCATCATTAGCTTGTAACGCTCTTGGCTGGTCATGCCGCCCATGACCACACCAATCAGGCGTTTGCCGTTTTGCTGCGCTGAACCGATCAAATTAAAACCTGAGCCGCAAGTGAAGCCGGTTTTCATACCTTCCGCACCTGGATAGTTGGCAGTAAATTTATTG
>JAUYMX010000106.1 GCA_030699345.1 Methylococcaceae bacterium | reverse complement strand
AAGTCTCTGAGAATATCGGCAAGGCTTATAATCCTTTGCTTATATACGGAAGCTCAGGACTTGGCAAAACGCATTTAATGCACGCTATTGGCAATGCTGTTTTACAACATAATCCTTCTGCAACAGTTGTATATTTGCACTCAGAAAAATTTGTCCAGGATATGGTCAGGGCATTGCAACAAAACGCCATCAATTCTTTTAAAGAGTATTACCGAAGTATTGATGTGCTGTTAATTGACGATATACAGTTTTTTGCCGGCAAAGAGCGCTCACAAGAAGAGTTTTTTCATACATTTAATACGCTTTTAGAAAAAAAGCATCAAGTCGTTTTGACCTGTGATAAATATCCCAAAGAAATCGTTGGTCTTGAAGACCGCTTAAAATCAAGATTTAGCTGGGGCTTGCCGGTATCTATTGAGCCCCCCGATCTGGAAACGCGTGCAGCTATTTTGATGAATAAAGCAGCATTGGTTAACGTGGAACTGCCTCAAGAAGTTGCTTTTTTTATGGCTAAAAGAATTCCTTCAAATGTCCGTGATCTTGAAGGTGCTCTTAGACGAGTCATTGCCAATGCACAGTTTACCGGCAAGGAAATCACCACGGAATTTACTAAAGAAGCACTGCATGATTTGATTTCTTTACAGGATAAATTAGTCAATATCGATAATATTCAAAAAACGGTTGCTGAATATTTCAAAATTAGAGTTGCCGACTTATCTTCTAAAAACCGCCGACAATCAATTACTCGTCCTCGCCAAATGGCAATGTGTTTAGCAAGGGAACTAACCTCACACAGCTTTCCAGAAATTGGCGATGCGTTTGGCGGTCGTGATCACACAACGGTAATGAATGCATGTAAACGCATTGCGGAGCTTAAAGAGGCTGACAGCAAGGTTGCTGAAGATTATTCCAACCTGTTAAGAACCCTGTCACATTAGCATTGAGTAACCTGTGTATAAGTACTGGTGTTATTAACAAGCACTATTTACCCACAATCTATGCACAAGCATCTTACCTGGTTTAACACATCAACATGA
>JAUYMX010000096.1 GCA_030699345.1 Methylococcaceae bacterium | reverse complement strand
AAAAGTCATGCGCACCGTGCTCCAGCGCCCGATAACGGACGTCGCTCTCGGTATCGGCAGTCACCATAATTAAGGGGATGTCGTGGTAACCGGGTATCGCTCGAAAATGCTGAATAAACTCCAAGCCATCCATATCAGGCATCATATAGTCCAGTAACACCAAGTCAGGGGTGTTAACGGCACACCATTCAATGGCTCGCAATGGATCGTCAAAACTAGCTACTTCCACCTCATTCATTTTTTTAAGTAAATGCCGAAAGAGGGTGAGATTGGTTGCATTATCATCGACGACCAGTACCAGTGCCATTAGTGTGTTCCCATGTTTTTTATAAATACTATGATTTGATGAATTTCTTCATCAATCACTTGCCAATATTCGTTTATTGCTGACCATTGATTAGTGCTGACCAGTTGTTCCAGCTTGGCCGAGTGGCGAGACAGGCGCATTGCGCCGACATTTGATGCAGAGCCTTTAAGCTCATGTGCTAGTGATGTAATGGTTGGTTTTTGCTGGGCAATTGCCCGCAGCAATTTTTCTCGGAGCTGCTTTAATGATCCTAAAAACACGTCTAAAAGTTCGGCAATAACTTCATCGTCATCACCGAATAAATCGTGTAATCGTGCCAGTTCAATTACTGGTTCCAGGCTTTTTTGAGCATCGTCAGCTGCGATAGCGTTTACTTCTGTTGCATTGGTTTCGACGCTTGCGAGGTCTGGCGGTAGCCAAGTGCTTAATATCGTTTGTAAGTTTTCTACATCAATGGGTGTGGTGACCTAGTCATCCATACCGGCTGCCAGGCAACGCTCGCGGTCGCCTTGCATGGCATTTGCGGTCATTGCGACGATGGGGATATGTTGTTTGTTTTCAGCTTCTCTGTGACGAATAATATGGGTCGCTTCAAAGCCGTCCATCACCGGCATTTGGCAATCCATCAATATTAGGGAGTAAGGCGAATTTTGCATGGCCGATAACGCTTCCTGACCATTGTTGGCGATATGCACG
>JAUYMX010000077.1 GCA_030699345.1 Methylococcaceae bacterium | reverse complement strand
CCACGACTGAAGATTTTGGAGATCTTGGAAAAACAAACTGATGAACGCCATTTGTCGGCGGAACAGGTTTATAAGATCCTACTCAGTGAAAATCAGGAAATAGGGCTGGCGACGGTGTACCGGGTATTAACCCAGTTTGAGGCGGCCGGGCTTGTTACTCGTCATCATTTTGAAGGTGGTAACTCGGTTTTTGAGCTAAGCACTGAAAGCCACCATGACCATCTACTGTGCTTAAAATGCGGCAAAGTGGAAGAGTTTACCGATGAAGTTATCGAAACACGCCAAAAAGAAATTGCCGCTAGGTTGGGATACGAATTAACTGATCACAGCCTTTATCTCTACGGCATCTGCTCTACTTGTAAAAAATAACCCTGATCTTTCAAAAATCTACTATTCATGTTTAAACCTCTAATTTTTTATATCGGTCTGCGTTATACGCGGGCCAAGCGCCGCACCCAGTTTATTTCTTTTATCACCTTAACCTCCGTGCTGGGGATTGCCTTGGGTGTCACAGCGTTGATTACCGTCTTGTCGGTAATGAACGGCTTTGAAGCTGAGTTGCGGGAGCGAATCCTGGGCATGACTTCCCATGCCACCATGACCGGGCGCTATGGTCAGTTGGATGACTGGCATGCTCTGGAACAAAAGCTTAAAAACTATCCACACGTTGAAGGCACCGCGCCATTTATCAACGGGCAGGTGATGATCAATGCCGACCGCCGGGTCAGTGGCACGATGCTCAGCGGCATTTTGCCTGACTATGAAGGCAAGGTCTCCGAAGTTGCCGATAAAATGAAAACCGGTAAGTTGACTAATCTCGTTCCCGGTGAATACGGCATTGTTTTAGGTGCCGAGCTGGCAAATTATCTCGGAGTAATTACCGGTGACAAGATTACCGTCATCAGCCCGCAAATTAATTCTACGCCCGCTGGCGTGGTGCCGCGGATGCGCAGGTTTACTGTAGTCGGCACTTTTCAGGTGGGTATGTATGAATATGATCGCAACATGGCGTTGATTCATCTTGATGACGCCGCCAAGTTATTTCGCCTGGAATCTGCGGTGTCCGGCCTGCGTATTAAATTGGATGATTTATTCAATGCTCCGCAAATCACTCACGCCATGCAGAATGC
>JAUYMX010000071.1 GCA_030699345.1 Methylococcaceae bacterium | reverse complement strand
ACGCCGCTGCCCCACCTAAAGCTGCCGAAACACCATTCTCAATACCTGACAGCATTAACACTGACACTGTTGTCAGAAGTATTATTAATGCTTGGTAAGCTATGATTTTTTCAACAACCAAATATTCTTTATTTGCCATACGCCAAAGCCTGTGGATTATATATATCGCCCCCCATTAAATCAAGGATGAATAGCCCCAGATGGCAATGTTCAGACTCATGAACTTAAGTTTTTAAACAATCAATTATTTAATTTGCCCAATTATGCCATCCAACTCTTCTAAGGTTGAATAAGCAATAATTAACTTTCCGGCTCCATTTTCCTTGTGTTCTATTAGAACTTTTGCACCCAGCTTTGCTGCCAAGTCTTCCTGCAAGCGCAGCGTATCTTTGTCGAGAATTTTAATCCTTTTCTCTTTCGGCACTTCCTGCAATTCTTTCACCAAACGCTCTGTAGCCCTGACTGTCAAAGCTGACTTGACTATTTTGTGAGCAACCGCAACTTGAACAGATCCATCCAATGTCAATATTGCTCGAGCATGCCCCATCTCAATCTGTTTGTTAATTAAGAGATTTTTCACTTCTGATTGCAAGTCCATCAACCTTAACAGGTTTGTCACTGTAACTCTGGACTTTCCAACAGCCTCAGCAATTTGCTGATGCGTCATTGCAAACTCATCTAGCAACCGCTTTAAAGCTTCCGCCTCTTCTAAAGGATTAAGATCTTCCCTCTGTATATTTTCAATCAATGCAATTGCCATCGTGGTTCTATCATCTATCTCCTTGATGATCACCGGTACTTGTTGCAATCCTGCTAATTGAGCAGCACGCCAGCGGCGCTCTCCTGCAACTATTTCATATTTATCAAGGCTAATTTTGCGCACAACAATGGGCTGAATGACCCCTTGCGCTTTTATCGACTCTGCAAGCTCTTGCAATCTATCTGGATCAATATCTTTACGTGGTTGGTACTTACCTCGCTGCATATACTCAATCGGCAACGTTTGTAGCTGCTGCTCCTTATCCTCAGATAAGCTAACAGAGCCCAACAATGCATCTAGCCCACGATTTAAACCACGTTTTTTTTCAGCCATTACCTAACTTTCTCTTTCACAATCACTTCGTTAACCATATCGCCAAACCAGTTTTTCACCGACCACTAATAATTGACTCAAACTCATCAAATAATCGCAGTAATGTTTCCGCCTCTTCCAGAAGAACTAAGTTATCTCTTTTTACATCTTCGATTAGCATTCTCACTACCGAAGACAATGCCTCTACATCTGAGCTTGCCGTCGGCATATCAGGCAGTTCTTCTATCTGTCTTACTCGTTTTCGACTATTTTCGGCAACGCTCTGATATTTTTTCAGCTCATTAGCCACTAAGTCGGATGCGGTGGTAGCTACCTTTATTGCTACGCCAGTATTTGAAGCGCCTTGAGATTCAGCATGTCGCTCACTTTTACTCTCAGAATCAACTAAGAGCTCATGATCATCTTTACCCGTCCCATCTGCCAACAGAGCCTCAAGACCTCGCCCCAACCCTCGCTTTTTCAAATTCATATTAATTATTTTTTTCTTTCCTAATCATCTCTCCAGCCAAAGCAATATAGGCCATCGCTCCTCGAGAGGATTTATCGTAGCTAATCACCGGCAAGCCATGGCTAGGTGCTTCCGCCAAGCGTATATTTCTAGGGATACAAGTTCTAAATACTTTATCGCCAAAATACCTGATCAGCTGCTCGGAGACATCTTTTGTCAGCCGGTTTCTATCATCAAACATAGTTCGCAGAATACCTTCTAAGTGCAGCCCCGGATTCACGCTATCTTGAATATTTTTCAGCGTACTCATCAACGCCGACAAACCTTCCAGCGCGTAGTATTCACACTGCATAGGAATCAACAAACTAT
>JAUYMX010000040.1 GCA_030699345.1 Methylococcaceae bacterium | reverse complement strand
CAATACTAAAAAAGTTGGAATATATTAAATAATGTCAGGTCAATCTC
Organism: Methylococcaceae bacterium; assembly: GCA_030699345.1. Classification (GTDB taxonomy): domain Bacteria; phylum Pseudomonadota; class Gammaproteobacteria; order Methylococcales; family Methylomonadaceae; genus JABFRC01. The sequence continues at coordinate 6,680 of JAUYMX010000040.1, read as the reverse complement.
CCCTTTCTTCCTGGAAAAGTTACCTTGAATTATGCAAACCCAACGTGGTTGCAGAGATGGTTTTTACAGCGATTGTCGGTATGTTACTCGCTGTCCCCGGCATGCCGCCGTTGGCTCTTTTTGCTTACAGCATCATCGGCATCGCCCTTGCCGCCTCATCAGCAGCGGCTATTAATCATTTTATTGATCAAAAAGCCGATGCGCAAATGGCGCGTAATAAAAATCGGCCATTACCTACCGGCAAGTTAAGCTCCACCAATGTCATTGTGTTTGCGGCATTGCTGGGCGTGATTGCAATGCTGTTACTGGTGTTTTTGGTAAACACTCTAACGGCGATACTCACCTTTGCCTCCCTATTCGGTTACGCCATTCTCTATACCGTTTATCTCAAGAGAATGACGCCTCAAAACATTGTGATAGGCGGTGCTTTTGGCGCCACACCGCCTCTGCTGGGCTGGTGCGCGATGACGGGTGAAATACACCCTTATGCGCTATTACTGGTGTTGATTATTTACGTCTGGACACCGCCTCATTTCTGGCCACTGGCAATTGCCAAGCAGGATGAATATGCCAAGGTGGGCATTCCCATGTTGTCGGTAACACACGGCCCTGACTTTACCCGTCTACAAATACTGCTTTACACCGTACTGCTGTTGATTGTCACCCTGCTGCCCTACTTAACCGGCATGAGCGGCCTGATTTATCTGGCTGTAACGGTGCCGTTGGGGCTGGGTTTTATTTATCACGCGCTGCTGATGAGACGTAACAAAGATAATAAAACCGCGATGCGCACCTTTTGGTATTCCATTGTTTATCTAACGCTGTTGTTTGCGGCCTTGTTAACTGATCATTATTTCAAAATAACTTTATGAACCTGACCCATCACGAACAAACGCCACATGACGAGCATCCGTTCGCCCCAATCATTCGTATATTGGGCAAGGGAAAAAAAGGTTCCAGACCGCTGACCCAGGATGAAGCTCATCAAGCCATGCAAATGATTTTGGCTGATCAAGTATTGCCGGTGCAATTAGGCGCATTCTTGATGCTAATGCGCGTCAAGGAAGAAACCCCGGAAGAATTGGCTGGTTTTGTAAAAGCCGCCCAAGAGTCTTTTCAACTGGAATCAGGCAGCACCAAAGTTGATTTGGATTGGTCCTCTTACGCTGGCAAACGTCGACATTTACCCTGGTTTTTGTTGTCGGCATTGTTGCTGGCAGAAAACGGCATCAGCGTATTTATGCACGGTTCAGAAGGTCACACTGCAGGCCGGATTTATACTCAAGATGTGTTGAAATATCTGGGCTTAGCACCTGCAACATCCGTGCAACAAGCCCAACAACAACTGGCTCAACAGCGTTTTAGCTATTTATCGTTGGAACATTTTTGCCCCAAGTTGCATGACATTATCGAGCTACGACCGATTCTGGGTTTACGCTCCCCCGTGCATACCTTGGTCAGGCTGTTAAATCCATTTAACGCCGCCTACAGCATTCAAGGCATATTTCATCCCGGTTATCGTCCGGTGCATCAACAAGCCGCCGCATTATTACAGCAACCGCATATGGCGGTATTAAAAGGCGAAGGCGGCGAAACCGAACGCAATCCCGATATGGAGTGCTTGGTGCAAAGCGTCCATAACGGTGAATTGATCGACGAAAACTGGCCCGCCTTATTCACTCATCGCCATGTCAAACCGGAACTATTAGAACCTGAACAATTGGCTTTGCTTTGGCAGGGCAAGATTACCGATGACTTTGCCGAAGCTTCAGTAATTGGCACCGCTGCTATTGCCCTTAAATTACTGGGTAAAGCTAACACTCAGCAACAAGCGCATGAATTAGCAACTACTTACTGGACGAACAGAGATAAGCAACGATACACTAAAAATTAGAAGGTGGCCCTTCGTTGGTTAAGCGGAGTCGAAGCCAACAGCTTAACGTCCATGATTGATCAACGGCGTGCAAACACAGGAATGCCTTGGATATGGGTTTTTTCCATATGCATGTATTGTAAACCCATGAGAGTTGATGATTCGCCACGATCAATCCAGATAACCTTCACCGCGCCTTCCAAATCCAGCAGTTTGAATTGAAAGGTAGTAACTGCATTCACTGGCACCTCAATATCTTTATTAATGCGGATCATAAAGCCGTCAACCGATACGTTGACGGTTTCAAACTCAGTGAAATCACCGTCAATAAGAATTTTTCCCGGTGCCGTCATCATTTTGCGATAAGCTTTTCTTCTATAAAGCAAGTTATCAACATCGTGAGAAACATATTTGAACGCTAATGCCATCAAAATATGGGACTCTTCAATATCCACTCTGACCACGTCCACTTCTCCTGCCAAACGCAGTTCAGGCAAGTAAAAATCTAACACTGGTGACGCCGCGATCGCGTTATAAATATCTTTTATTTCAAGGGGCTCATCTTCGCAAAACAATTCGACTAATAATCCAGTTAAGGAAATATTTTTAATCACAACTTCGCGTTCTTCTCCGCCCAAATAGATCAGGCCATGTTCTGCCAGACTCTTACGATAAGGTCGATTTTCCTGATTTATCATGTATACGTCACCAGTTGTTATAGTATTCACCGCCGTTCTGGCTCTTTCCTAACAAAGCCAATGGCAGGATTATAGTAGAGTCTTTAAATTTACTAATATTCCCCCATTATCTACCCTGAACATCAGGTTAATTTAATGTGTTAAACATCATGATCAAATTTTTTATCTTACCCCTGTCATTTATGCTGACGGCATGCACCGCATTGCCGCCAAAAAATAGTGACAATCTTTGCGCCGCCTTCAATGAAAAAGAAGATTGGTACGATGATGCCAAAAACGCCGCGACCAAATGGGGCGTGCCGATTGAAGTACAAATGGCCATCATGCATCAAGAGTCTCGTTTTGTTGCCGATGCCCAACCGCCACGCCCCTGGTTATTAGGGTTTATTCCGTGGTTTAGAGCCAGTAGCGCTTATGGCTATGCCCAAGCCAAGGATGAAACCTGGGATAATTATCTCGATAAGGCCGGTGGCTGGGGCGCGGATCGCGACGACTTTTCTGACGCTGCCGACTTTATAGGTTGGTACTGTCATACCAGCCATAGAAAACTGGGCATTCCCCTGACTGACACTAAACGCTTATATCTGGCTTATCACGAAGGTCAAGGCGGCTACCAACGGCATACCTACAACCAAAAACCTTGGCTACTGAAAGTCGCAGACAAAGTCGCCTTGCGCGCCAAGCTTTATCAACGCCAACTTGGCGGTTGTAAAAATCAATTGGAAAGCAGAAACAGCTTTTTTTGATAAACTAGCGTTTTTACGTCACTTAAAGGCAAATCCGTGAAAAAACTTTTTCTTAAAATTACTTCCATCATCGCTGTTATTTTTATAGGACTTACTATGGCCAACGCCGCTACTCCCGAAGAAAACAAAGCCGCAGGTGCTGCGTTTCTTGCTGAAAACACCAAAAAAGCCAACATTGTCACTACTGCCACTGGCTTGCAATACGAAGTATTAACCAAAGGCACAGGTGTTAAGTCACCTTCTGCTACTGATGAAGTAACCGTGCATTACAAAGGCACCACGCTGGACGGCAAAGAGTTCGACAGCTCTTACAGCCGCGGCGAACCAGCAACGTTCCCATTAAACCGCGTTATCGCTGGCTGGACCGAAGGCGTGCAGCTGATGCATGAAGGCGATAAATTCCGTTTCTATATCCCTTCTGACTTGGCTTATGGTTCACGTGGTGCTGGCCGTGATATTGGCCCCAACGCTGCATTGATCTTTGATGTCGAGTTGATCAAAATTCAGTAATACCATCTCCCTACAAAGGCGCAAGACTCAGCTAATCCGCTGGGCTTGCGCCTTTGCCGTTTTTAGCTAATGCCACCTTGAGCGGTTTTTATGCCCACTTACCAACTGTTTGCCACCACCCCCAAAGCCATGGAAACCATCCTCACCGATGAGTTACGCGCGCTGGGTATTTCCCAAATTAAAGCAACCATGGCGGGGGTGGCGTTTCAGGGGGATCTGGAAACTGCTTATCGAGCATGCCTTTGGTCTCGAACCGCCAATCGTATTCTGCTGGTGTTAAATTCTTTCACCGTTAAAAGCCAGCAAGATCTTTACGACGGCGTACAAGCTATCAACTGGGATGATCATCTGGCGTCCGACGGCAGCTTTGCGGTGTCGTTCAGTGCCAAAAACTCACCGGCGATTAACAACACCCATTTTGGCGCCTTAAAAGTAAAAGATGCCATTGTCGATCAAATGCGCGCAAAGTTTAATCAGCGCCCCAACATAGATACCGAACGTCCGGATATTCGTATTAATGTTTATTTACAGGGTGAAACGGCCCAGCTTAGTTTGGATTTATCCGGCGAAAGTCTGCATCGCCGCGGTTATCGCGACGTCACCATCAAAGCGCCGATCAAAGAAAACCTGGCTGCAGCCATGTTGCTGCGCAGCGGTTGGCCCGCTATCGCCAAGCAAGGCGGCACGCTAATCGACCCGATGTGCGGTTCAGGCACTTTGGTATTGGAAGGCGCGATGATTGCCGCCGATTACGCACCCGGTTTATTACGCGATTATTTTGGTTTTATCGGCTGGAAAAAACACGATGCCAACATCTGGCAACGCTTACGCGCCGAAGCTGAGCAACGCAAGCAAGTGGGGATTAGCAAGCTTCCCGTTATCGTCGGCTTTGACCAAGACCGCTACACCATTAACACGGCGTTAAAGCATATCGCCAATGCCGGGCTGACTAACAAAGTGCATCTGGAACGCCGCGATATTGAAGACGCAGCGCCTGCGACCAGTTGGAAACCCGGGTTACTGATTTGTAACCCGCCGTATGGTGAACGCTTGGGCGATGAAGAAGAAACCTCCGAGCTGTACAAAAAAATGGGCGATACCTTTAAAAACCATTTTGTCGGCTGGCAAGCGGCGATGATTATCAGCAATCCGGAACTGGGTTTTAGATTAGGCATTCGCTCGCAGAAGCCTATTACCCTGTTTAACGGCGCGTTGGAATGCAAGCTGTTGCGTTTTAATATCGAGGAAAAAGCGTTTTTTATTCCTAAGGCCAAATCTCAGGAAGAACGGATTGCCCAGGTAACAGAAGCCAGTGAGGCCGAAGTAGAAGTCGTTGAGAACACGGGTGCGGATATGTTCTCGAATCGCCTGAAAAAGAATCTGAAAAAATTTGCCAAGTGGGCGAAACAAAACAACGTCAGCTGTTACCGAGTTTACGATGCTGACTTACCGGAATACGCCGTTGCTATCGACATCTATCAAGGCGAATCTCAGCAGACTTGGATCAACGTACAAGAATATGAGCCACCAAAAAGCATTGATCAACAGAAAGCCGATCAGCGTTTGGCAGGCGTTTTGGCAGCAATTCCAGACGTGCTTAATGTCAGCCGCGAGCAGGTGTTCTTAAAAATACGCCGGAAGCAAAGAAGCACCGATCAATACGAAAAGATTGCCGAACAAGGCCGTTTTCATGTCATTGAAGAAGGCGGCTGTAAATTGCTGGTCAATTTTGAAGATTATCTCGATACCGGCTTGTTTCTTGATCACCGGCCCATTCGGCTGATTATTCAAAAACAAGCCAAAGATAAACGCTTTTTAAATTTGTTTGCTTATACCGGCAGTGCCACCGTGCATGCTGCAGTCGGCGGCGCAAAAGCGACCACTACGCTGGATATGTCCAACACTTATCTCGGCTGGGCCAAAAATAATTTGGCATTAAATACTGTAAAAGGCGCGCACGAGTTTATCCAAGCTGATTGTTTAGAATGGCTGGAGACTGAAGCCCGTCAGTCTGAGCCGAGGCAATATGACCTGATTTTTCTCGACCCGCCAACGTTTTCCAACTCTAAACGTATGGATGATGTGTTCGATGTGCAAAAAGACCATGTGCAGCTGATTAATAATGCTCTTGCTCTGTTGGCACCGGATGGCGTGTTGTATTTTTCCACCAACTTCAGGCGCTTTAAATTCGACTATCTAACGTTAGCGAAATTAAACGTGGAAGACATTACCCCGGCCACCATCCCGGAAGATTTTTCCCGTAACCCGAAAATACATTATTGCTGGAAGATTAGCCGATGACCCGCAAGGTAAATATTGTCGTTTCAGGACGCGTGCAAGGCGTTTATTTTCGCGCCTTCACTCGACGAAAAGCCAAACAGCTGGGTCTTGTTGGCCGCGCAACTAATCTTGCCGATGGCAGAGTCGAGATCATTGCCCAAGGTAACGATGAAGCAATTGCGCAGTTCATTACTTGGTGCCGTAAAGGCCCGATTACTGCTCGGGTCGATCATATCGACGTCAATGAACTGCCTGTCAACGAAGCGCTACATTCGTTCGAAATAAGATAATGACCAAATGCGACAGATTGTCGCGCGACAATCTGCCACATTTTCAAATAGCACATTATTCAATACACTAGAGCCACTCGCTAAAAACCTCCATTTGGGTTGCGAGTTTCATATCCTTCCTCTTAATGCGGTCACTAACCTGGCCGCATTTTTTTTGTTCCAGACGTTAACCATCAGCTTAAATGAGGGGGTCAACATGACACTGTCAATAAACCAAGATTTTCTTAACATCAAGCAGCTTGATATTGAAAGCAAGTTGATTGAGCCAACATCCAGATTAGTG
>JAUYMX010000018.1 GCA_030699345.1 Methylococcaceae bacterium | reverse complement strand
CTGCAGCAATTGGTACAACAACATCCTGATGTACAACGCTATTTGTTCGATTATCTACAAATATTGTCTTGGGCAGATAGAGATGAAGAAGTTATTCAACAAAGCACGAAAATTGAAGTGCAAACAGCACCTGTTTACGTACTTGAGGCAATAGCGAAAGCCGCCAGAAACTTAGGTGACTTTAAAAAATCGGAAATACTGTATCGCAAAGCGATAGAAAAGGAGCCTAAGCGTTTGTCCCCCAGGCTCGGTTTAGGGTTGTTGTTGATCGATCAGGGTCAAGCAGATTCGGCCATTGCTTATTTGCAAACGTTAGCCAGCACTTATCCAAATGAAGTTGAAATCCTCATGGCACAAGCTTATGCCCATGAGCTTGCAGGCCAGTACCCAATCGCCATTCAGCATTATCAAAAAGCCTTAAGCTTACAACCTGACCGGCAAGATGCTCTGCGCGGATTGATACTTGCCTTAGCGAGATCAGGCGAAGTGCAAAAAGCGTTAGATTTGGCAACTGCCAACAGAGCGCTATTTTCAGATGACCAATGGGCAAGTCTACAGTGGGATTATGCGGCCTGGTTGATCAGGCAAGGCGAGCAGGTATTACAAACCAAGCCACGCGATTATCAAGGTATTGATAAGGCTATTACCGCATTAAACAGCAATATCAGCGCAGTCGAAAAACTGAAACTCACAGATCCTCAAGCCCTGCTGGCGCGAGCTAAGTTCGATTTATTGGTGGCGTTACGCGACCGCAAACGCATGACCGATGTGGTCGAGTTGTACCAACAGCTCCAGCAACAACAAGGACTAGCAATACCGGTCTATGCCCGCATGGCCGCGGCCGATGCCTATTTGAATAACCGCGAACCTAAAATCGCCCGTGATCTTTACCTTTCAGTCATCGCTGAACAACCCAATTACTTTAACGCTCGAGCATCGTTGGTGTATGCCTATTTGGAAGCTGAGCAGACTGATAAGGCACTTGCCTTGGCTGAACAACTGGCTCAAGAGCAACCGGCAAAACTTGAATTCAAACAACCCAACGGCTCTGTGGTTACACGCGATAATCCTAAAAAAATATCCGCTGACTTAACAGCCGCCATCTTGCGAGCGTATGCCGATGATCTGGATGGGGCACAGCAAAAGTTGGAGCAATTGCACAGCCAGTTCCCAGGTAACACCGACATCCATAGCAAATTGGCAGAGGTTTACTATTTTCGTGGCTGGCCGCGCCAAGCGCGGCAGCAGGTAAATTCAGCGCAGATTAAAGCGCCGGAGCATCTGGGCTTAAAACTGACCCACGCCAAAGTGCAGCGTGAATTAAAAGACTATCGCGCGGAGGCGCGAACTACCTATGCACTTAACGAAAACATTCCCGAGGACAGCGGCGTACAAAAACAAATGCGCGCCTGGCAGGTTCGTAACGACCGCGAGTTAAAGGTGTTGGCGAATGGTGGCTTGAGCGACAACGCCAAGAACGGTGCCAGTCCTGTGCTAGGAACTGACGAGATCACTGTGGATGGTTTTCTTTATTCAAGTCCAATAGCAGAAAATTACCGCGTATTTACGCATGATGGTTGGAAAACTGGGTCGTTTAAAGAAGGACGTCGCTACTTGAGGCATTATGGCGCAGGTCTTGAGTATTCCGGGCACAGTACGACAGCCACTG
>JAUYMX010000016.1 GCA_030699345.1 Methylococcaceae bacterium | reverse complement strand
CGAGCTGTTAATATTCATAGCGAGTTATTAACTGGCGACACTATTACCCTAAATTTGTTTGATGATGTAATTGTTACCGCAGTCCGCGATCGTTTGATCGACAATGTAAAGGGCAGTACCACCTGGATTGGTCATGTGGAGGGGGAACAAGAAAGTGAAGTGTTTTTAACCCAACGCGGTAATGCTATTTCGGGCACTGTGCAAATAGGCACAAAGACTTATGACATTGAACCTAAAGGCAATAATAAACACGATATTACGCAAGTTGATCCAGACAGAAATCCTAAAAACGGCAACGATACAATAACCGCTGAAGATTTTCTGTCTACCGGTGGCCAACCGGATACCACCAGCAACTCAACTATTACCGCCCCCACCGCCAGCGCCGCAACCGTCGGCACCGTGATTGACCTGATGGTGGCGTATACCCCCAAAGCAAAAAACAATGCATCAGGCCAAGCCGGTATTGAAGCCAAAATCACCAACGCCGTTGAGATGGCTAACCAAGCCTATATCAACAGTAAAGTCGATATACAGCTTAATCTGGTGAAGATGGTAGAAACCAATTACGCAGAAACCGGCAACATGTCTACCAGTTTGACCGATTTAACTGGTACCAGTGACGGCAAAATGGATGAACTGCATACCTTGCGTAACCAAGTAGGCGCAGACCAAGTGTCACTCATCACTGCAGACAGCAACTACTGCGGTATCGGCTACATGATGACTAACAATTGGATCAACACCGGATTTTCAGCCTATGCATTTAGCGTTGTCCATGATGATTCGGTCTATGCCTGTCTTTCTAATCAAACTATGGCGCATGAATTAGGGCATAACCAAGGTAATAATCACGATCTAGCTAATGCCGGTACTTCTGTTGGCTCATATAGCTATTCTTATGGTTACAGACTGTGCCAAACAGCCGGTTTTAGAACCGTTATGTCTTACTCTTGCACCGGTGCTAATAGAATCAGCTACTTTTCAAACCCAAGTGTCAGCTTATCTACAGGCGAAGTGACCGGTACAGCGACAGAAAATAACGCCCTGTCGATGAATAACAATAAAGGCATTGTTGCCGCATTCAGGGCAACAGTATCAACTGCATTGCCCAACGCCCCAAGCAACTTAACAGCCGGTGCGCTATCTGCCAGCCAAATCAATATAGCCTGGACGGATAATGCCAATAATGAGACCGGCTTTAGGCTAGAGCGTTCAGCCGATGGTATTAACTGGTCAGAAATTGCTGTGACAAATAGTAATATCACCAGCTTTAGCGATACCGGATTGGTGGCTGCAACCACATATCAATACCGCGTCCGTACCTATAACAGCAACGGTAGCTCTGTGTATTCCAATATCGGTTCAGCAGCAACCGCCGCACAAGCCGTTTGCACCAGCGCCGCACCAGCTGTGGCATTAACGCCTAGCTCTAT
>JAUYMX010000013.1 GCA_030699345.1 Methylococcaceae bacterium | reverse complement strand
TTACCTGACTCGGCGCGACTGATTTCACGCCCAGCTTTTCTGGCTTGTTCACCCAGGTTTTGCATGTACTGCTTAATGTCCACTTCTATCCTCACTTGGCATTAATCATTAATGACCGGCATTGTATCTTAGTCCGGGCATTAATAGGACTTGACATGATAAGCATCACGCTAATTTGTGCCATCCAAAACAAAGAATCAATGACATAGCAACTTTTCCACAAAAACTGTGGATAACTTTGTGTATAAGTAAAAAATAAGTCCGCTCAGCCCTTGTAAAATCAGGCCTGTCATTAAATTGACTTACTTTTATACAAAGTAATTTTATTGTTTATTATCAATTAGTTAATAAATTAAAAATAAGATACTGATTTAACATTACACCAAAGTCAGTCATTTCTTACGTTGGAATTGTTATCCACATTTTTTGTGGATAACTTTGTGTAAAAGATCAAGATAAGTCGCTTCACCCCTTATAAAACGGCTGCTGCGCATAGATTGCTTAGTTTTTATACATTGTTAACGAATAAATCGATTTGCCATATAAATTTAGGCTTGTAAGCTGAAAACCAGCGGCAACGATTTTTGACGCAATCAACATTTTGTGTGAATAATCGTCCCTGCCTTTAAACATCCTTAATCCCACCTCACTCACTTCAAATTGACATGCCACTGTTTATTATCCTAAGCCTTGCCTTAACTTATTTAGTTCATACCGACAGCCATTGGCAACAGATGCTGATCTCGTCACCTGCGGTGCTTTATGTTAGCTCGACTTTGGCGGCTGTAAGTCTTATCGCTAGTGCTTTCAAAAAAATCCCGCTGGAGATTATTTATGATGTTTTTTCCAGCTCTGTGTTGATCATCTGGTTTTATTACTGGAAATCGATACCGCTATTTAAAGAAGACTCACCGATATTTTTCTTTTTCCCGGTCTATTTTTCATTAATGGCGGCGTTTGTCTCGGCATTTTTTAGCAGCCAAAAACAACAGTTCGATGCCGAATCATTCCGCCAAATGCAGGCTATATCCAAACTTAGTCGGTTGCAGCCAAGGGTTGTGATGCTGTGCGTTTTAGGTAGATTGTCGTGGTATGACAATTACCTGTTGTTTCCAACTATTATGACGCTGCTATTTGCCCGCTTTGCGCTGTCAAATCTGCTGCAAGAAAATAATTAAACGGCAACACGCCGAATAAGCGCCGATGAAGAAAACCCTTTACTACTCGCATCCGGATTTTTTACTACATGATACCGGTGTCGGCCATCCTGAATGCGCAGCTCGACTTAAAGCGATCGAAGCGGCGCTCAGTACACCGGAATTTACTGGATTAATTAGGCTCTCAGCGCCATTGGGATCAGAACAGCAAATCCAACTGATTCATCCGCATGCGCATGTCGAACAAATCTTCTCAGCAATTCCCCAACACGGCGAGAATTATTTGGATGACGACACTATCGTCTCCCCCGGCTCTAAAAATGCGGCATTACGTGCCGTGGGTGCGGTGTGTGATGCGGTTGATAAGATTATGTCGAATCAGGCAAATAATGCTTTTTGCGCGATACGCCCCCCTGGACATCATGCAGAACCTAATCAAGCGATGGGCTTTTGCCTGTTTAATAACATTGCCATTGCCGCAGAATACGCGCGCCGCCATTACCATCTTAAGCGCATCGCGATTGTTGATTTTGACGTTCATCACGGTAACGGTACACAAGCGGCTTTTTATAATCAGCCCTGCGTACTTTATGCCTCCAGCCATGAGATGCCGCACTACCCCGGCACCGGCTACCCCACTGAAACCGGCGTAGGCAATATCATTAATGTGCCGCTTACACACGGTGAGAGCGGCCAAAGTGTCAGACAAAAATATATCAACATCATCTTTCCGGCTCTGCATCATTTCAAGCCTGAGTTATTGCTGATTTCAGCGGGTTTTGATGCCCATAAGGATGACCCATTATCATCTACATTACTGATTGAAGATGATTTCCGCTGGTTGACCCAGGAATTAATGAGCATTGCCGACAGCCATTGCCAAGGCCGTATTATTTCCGCATTGGAAGGCGGCTATCACCTACCTGCACTGGCTGCCAGCGTTGCCGCGCATGTTAAAACCTTGTTGCAGAATTAAAGTCTGTTTAGGAAACCTCTAAAAATTGCACTTTGACTGTTCGACAAGCTCACAGCTCAGTACCCACAGGGCATAAATGCGAACGGCATCTTATAAATCAACCTGTTACGTTCGTGGTGAGCTGTAAGCCTGTCGAACAGTCGAACCATGAATGTAACAAGTTTTTCGAGGTGCCCATTAGTGTGCCTGTCTTGGTTACTCAGAATGTTGAATGCTTAGAACCCCAAGCACTTAGCTAAACCAAGCAGCAAATTTTACTTTTGCGTCTGCTTTAAACTGTTTCGCTAATCGATAGACTGTTGTATCGATAATTTTCTGATGCGCCCACTTCAGCCACGTAGTAATTGTGGTGTATAAAAACCTAAGCAAGGAAAAAGTTAAGAGTTGCGGCTTGGTTAGTGCAAATACTCTAGTCACCAACAAAGTACCGAGTAACTTTGCCAATGCTTCCAATAAAACGCCTTGAAGTATCAAGCCTTTGGCCAACAACGCAAACGCTAAAATATTTATCGGCGTGACGATCAAGATTGGGATGCTAAAAGCCACCAGCGCCACAAGCGGCGATGTCCGACTCAACCATTGCTCAAAAGCTTCTAAGTGCAACCATTTAACTAGCGTGTGACCAAAGGCCGTCAGTGAGTCCCACAACCACTCTTCTATGATCAAGACGATGGCTAACAGCGAAAGCAGAATTTTTTTCATAGTTTGAGTTAAGTTTAATTAATGAATCTGCATTGTATGCGCGATGTACTTGATTGCAATCAAGGGCGATAGATCATCTTTGCAAGCGCGTTTTTGTAAACGTTCTATTGATGATGATGCCACGGTAAACTATAGTGCGACGCGCAATCCTATCCACTAGAGAAATTACACATGAAAAAAACCGACAGCACGCCACTTTGGGTATTCCTGGCATTTTCAAGTATCGAATCACGCAAAGGCGCATTGATATTGATCTGGAGCAGCCTAGTATTCAGCATTTACTGTATTCCCTGGGTTAACTACTTCCAAGGCAATATCTGGATAGAAAAATTGTTTTTGATCGACGATTGGGAATGGTTTGCGATGACGATACCGATGACGGTTTGGTATTGGTATAGCCTGAAATGGGTCGACAAAAATGGTGGTTTTTAAGTCAACACCACGGGTAACAGCATGAAAAAAATCGTCTGGCTAGCTGGAATTTTGTTATTGGCTGTAGTGTTAACCTATTTAAAATTGCACATTCTCGACCAAGTACCCAACATCAACGTTACCACTACCACCGGTCAGCACATTGACTTGCCACAGCTGCGCGGTAAGCCGGTATTAGTCACTTTCTGGGCCACTGACTGTGTCAGCTGTGTCCAGGAAATCCCGGACTTAGTTGGGCTCTATAACCGTTATCACAGTCAAGGCTTTGAACTTATCGCCATTGCCATGGCCTACGACCCGCCCAACCACGTAGTTGAATTAAGCCATGCCATGCAACTGCCCTACCCGATTACGCTGGACATAACGGGCGAATATGCGTTGGCTTTTGGACAAGTAAAACTGACACCGACCACTTTTCTAATTGCCCCCGATGGCAGCATCGTTTGGCAACAAACCGGTAAATTTTCACTTGCAGACCTGCAAGCGCGAATTGAATCACTTTTAAAAGGATAAGCCATGCTCTGGTTAAAAGCGTTACATCTGATATTTATGGTCACCTGGTTTGCAGGATTATTTTACCTGCCCAGACTTTACGTGTACCACGCCATGAGCAGCGATGAAATCAGCAATGAGCGCTTCAAAATCATGGAACGCAAATTGTTTTACGGGATTATGACGCCGGGCATGATCGCGACCTTTATTTTCGGCATCTGGATGCTGGCCGATTACGCTTGGGCAATTTACGGCGCCAGTGGCTGGCTGCATGCAAAATTAACCCTACTTTTACTGGCTGTGATCTATCACTATTACTGCTGGCGCTGGCTACTAGACTTCAAACACAATCGCAACCAACGCTCCCACGTTTTTTACCGCTGGATGAATGAAGTGCCGGTGTTGTTTTTGGTGGGGATTATCATTTTGGCTGTGGTTAAGCCGTTTTAGAAAAAAAGTGTCAGGTTTTTTTACACTTGTCTATACGCATAAAAACCTATAAAAATTCAGAAAATGAATTTTCATTAAAATTAACCCATTGATTATAAAAAACTATTTTATTTAAAATAATAAAGAATAGATTTTTTTGTTATTTTTTTTCACAAATCTTCCTAGGCACCTCAGATATGGTGTCAGGTTTTTATACACCTTTTTATTTGCAATCGATATTCGTAATAGTTGAACTGAATTTGCAATCAACTCAAAAAAAAACGGAACAAGCTGACAATTTTTCAATCTAACAACTTGATAAATAGTGAATTTTTATGAACATCTGACCAAGCATGTACTAAAGCCGTACATTCTACTACCTTTAGTTTTGATTAAACTTTTGACTTAAAAGCACACTTTAAAGAGTGTCAATATTACTTACACTTTTTTCATAGGTACTTCTTGACAACAAAAACACGAACCAAATAAAAAATAGAATGTACTTTAATTTCAAAATGTTACATATAATATGATTATATTGGCATAACTAATGCTTAGTAATTATTGTTAGCCCCAATAAGGGATTTCTAACTGAATCAACGACAATATATTTTTTGGAGAAAAAATGACAATTTCTATTATTTCTAAAAAGACATTACGTTTGGCAGTATTGGCGGCTATCGTAGCGCCTGCAATGCCTGCATTAGCAACACCTGTTGAACTTTCAAACGGTTATGTAAGAGCCGGTGTAAGCGATTATGGGACTCTGGGTTCTAACAGCAATGCCTCTCCTGGCATCTTGTTTGACAAAACAGGAACTGGATCATACGGTGTTAATGACTTTTTAACGCCTGGCTCACCATTTGAAGGCTTCTACGTCACCACTGCATCTGGTACCGGGAACGGCGGCTCTAACAATGCAGGCGGAGCCAATTTCGGATTTACTTCTCCAACATCTTTGAGCACTACATCTGCAACATGGAGCGGTTCAAACAGTGTATTTAGCATTGTCAACAATTACAATTTGACAACTTTGGGCGGACAATCAGTTATTGCCATTGAAACGTTTTTGACCAATATCACAACCGCAGCTATCAATGGCGTTAATTTTCTTCGCACTTTGGATCCGGATCCAGATGTCAACGCTTTCGGTTCTCACTATACTGAAAACACAGTATTATCCGATAACCAAGCTGGCGGCACCGGTATTTCCAGTGGTCAAACAATCTTTATCTACAGCTTTGACTCCATAGCACATAAAGCTGGCGTAAGCGCTCCTTGGTCTACAAACCCGGGAACTTACTTAGCAGGTGTCAATGACGGCAACGGCGATTATGCAATAGGTGTTGGCTTTAATATCGGCGACATCCTTGCAGGTCAAACTATAAAATTGACTTATGGCTATTCATTAGGCGCTACAAAAGAAATAGCTGGAGGCGGTAACGTGCCAGAGCCTGCTTCAGTGGCGTTGTTAGGAATGGGTATATTGAGTTTTGCTGCTCGTCGTCGCAAAACTGCATAACCTGATCGGTTATTTAGAGCAAAAAAGGTGGCGCAAGCCGCCTTTTTTGTTTCTATTAAGCAAAAATTTTCCAACCCCATCACTATCAGTCATTACCCCGCTCTGATTTTCCAGGAGTAAACTAACCAATAACTGAGCAAACTTAAGCTCTTTATCGGAATTAACTTGGAGGGCAAGACCATGACTGCACAATCAAACTACATCCGCTGGTTTAACGAATTAAACATTTCAGATATACCTCTAGTAGGCGGCAAGAATGCCTCGTTAGGCGAGATGTACCAGGAATTAACGCCGCAAGGGATTCTTATTCCCAATGGTTTTGCAGTGACGGCGGAAGCTTACCGTTACGTATTGCAGCAAGCGGGCGCATGGGAGAGATTGCATCAGGCACTGGATGATTTAAATCCTGATGATGTGTCTGATTTAGCCCGACGTGCGCGCCAAGCTCGGGAAATTATCTATGCAGCGCCCTTGCCTGCAGACCTTAAACAACAAATCATCGCGGCCTTCAAAAAGCTGCAAGAGCAGTACGGCAATGATGTCAGCGTTGCGGTACGCAGTTCTGCCACTGCAGAAGACCTGCCAACGGCCAGCTTTGCCGGGCAACAAGACACTTACCTGAATATCCGCGGCGATGCTGCATTGCTTGAAGCTTGCAAACGCTGCTTTGCCAGCCTGTTTACCGATCGCGCCATTCATTACCGTATCGACCAGGGCTTCGATCATTTCAAACTGGCGTTATCGATAGGCATTATGAAAATGGTACGTTCCGATCTGGATGCGAGCGGCGTGATGTTTTCACTGGATACCGAATCGGGATTTAGCGATGTGGTGTTTATCACCGGCGCTTACGGCTTAGGTGAAAATGTGGTGCAAGGTGCCGTTGACCCCGATGAGTTTTATGTCCACAAACCCACCTTTGCCCAAGGCCATCGAGCGGTATTACGACGCACATTGGGTGCAAAAAAAATAAAGATGATTTACAGCGACGGCAGCACCACTGAGCCTGTTCGCAATATCGCCACTTCCGAACAAGAACGCCAACGCTTTTGCATTACCGACCAGGATGTTTTAACCCTGGCCGACTACGCCATTAAAATAGAACATCATTACAGCACCAAGGCGGGGCAAGCCAGACCGATGGATATGGAATGGGCAAAAGACGGTATCGACGGCAAGCTTTATATCGTGCAGGCCAGACCTGAAACCGTGGTATCACAGCTCAGCGGCATGACATTGGAGCAATACCACCTAAAAACCAAAGCCGAGCCCATCGTCACCGGTCATTCAGTCGGCAGCAAAATCGCCACGGGCAATGCCCGAATCATCAAAAATCTGGCGCAATTGAACGAATTTAAAGCGGGTGATGTCTTAGTCGCCGACATGACTACGCCAGATTGGGAGCCGGTAATGAAGATAGCCTCCGCCATCGTCACCAATCGCGGCGGACGTACTTGCCATGCTGCGATAATTTCCCGTGAATTGGGCGTACCTGCGGTGATTGGCTGCGATAACGCGACCACAGAAATTAAAAATAATGCCGCCGTTACCGTATCTTGTGCAGAAGGCGATGTCGGCAAGGTCTATGACGGCATTTTAGATTTTGATGTTGAAACAACTGATTTATCAGGCCTGCAACACCCAAAAACTCACATCATGCTGAATATCGGCAATCCAGAGATCGCGTTTAAAACCAGTTTTTTACCGAACGATGGCGTTGGGCTGGCGCGAATGGAATTCATCATTACCGAATACATTAAAGCCCATCCGATGGCGCTGTTGCACCCGGAAAAAGTACAAGATACTGATGAACGCGAACAGTTAAAACGCCTAACGCAAAACTATGCAACGCCAGGCGATTTTTTTATCGAAAAACTATCGGAAGGTGTCGGCACTATTGCTGCGGCTTTTTATCCCAAGCCTGTGGTAGTACGACTGTCGGATTTTAAAACCAATGAATACGCCACGTTGCTGGGCGGACGCTGGTTTGAGTTTGATGAAGCCAACCCGATGATAGGTTTTCGCGGCGCCTCACGCTACACGCATCCGGCTTATGCCGAAGGCTTTGCGCTGGAATGTGCAGCAATGAAAAGGGTTCGCGATGACATGGGCTTAACCAATGTCATTTTGATGATTCCGTTCTGTCGTCGCGTGCAAGAAGCCAAACGCGTACTTGATTACATGACCAGCCTGGGTTTAAAGCGCGGCGAAAACGGCCTGCAAATCTATGTAATGTGTGAAATCCCCAATAACGTCATCCAGATTGACGCTTTTTCCGAACACTTTGATGGCTTTTCTATTGGTTCCAATGATTTAACTCAGCTGACTTTAGGCGTCGATCGCGATTCTGCCATCCTTGCAGAGGATTTTGATGAACGCGATGCCGGTGTTAAAGAAATGATTCGACTGGCCGTAGTCGGTGCCAAACGCAATGGCAGACATTGCGGCCTGTGCGGGCAAGCGCCATCGGATTACCCGGAAATGGCGGAATTTTTGGTGGAGATTGGCATTGACTCGATGAGCTTAAATCCAGACACCGTATTAAAAACTACGCAACAGGTGCTGGAGACAGAACGGAAATTAGGTAGATGATTAAAGCCGCGCAGGCTAAATTTTCCGCATGAAAATTGCCTAACGTCTAGCCAGTTTGATCAGTGTTTATATTCAGCTGCACTGCTTCTGACAACTCTGGCTCTGGCAACTCTGGTAAGGCATGGATTGCTAAAACCAGTTGCGTTAACTCATGATCGCACTGGTGCGCCAATTCTAAACATTCGTCGAGTGTAGAATTGGCGCGTAAGGCATTTTCCAGTTTGCTCGCCAACTCTGAAACACGACGCGCGCCCAACACCCCGGCAACGCCGTTTAAGCCATGAGTCAAGTGCTGCGCCTGTTGCATATCACCATCGACCAAGCTTTTTTGTACTTGCTGCATATCATCATTGTGCGCATTGGCGAACATCTGTAAAAGCCGCAAGTATTGAGTAATGTCACCCTTGACGATCACCATGCCTTGCAGAGTCTCCAACCCAGGGATATTCAGAGCAGGATTATTCAATACTGGACTAGCACCATTATTATCAGGTGAGCTGACAGCGCCAGCTTGGCAGTCAGCGTCTTTCGAAAAACGCTGATGATCCTGCATTGATAGCCAGCGCAGCAACTTAGCGTAAAGCAAGGCAGGAATCACCGGTTTGGCGACAAAGTCATTCATGCCTGCCTCTAAACAAGTACGTCGGTCATCATCAAAGGCATTTGCAGTCATTGCTAGAATAGGTAGCGTTGCAAAACCGGGCTGATTTCTAATCGCTCTGGTTGCAGTCAAGCCATCCATTTCAGGCATTTGTACATCCATTAACACCAGATCATAGTGTTTGGTACACACCTTCTCTAAGGCAATCCGCCCATTTTCGGCAGTATCCACCGACAGGCCGACGCCATGCAGTAATTCCAAAGCCACTTCGCGG
>JAUYMX010000402.1 GCA_030699345.1 Methylococcaceae bacterium | reverse complement strand
AGAACTCAAACCACGCTCGATGAAGGCATCGAAGCCATTGCAAAAGTACGTGCGTCTTTTGCTGAAGTGGGCGTTAAGGATAAATCGTTGATCTGGAATACTGATCTGGTAGAAACCCTGGAGCTGGATAATCTGCTGGCCCAAGCGGTGGTAACGATGACTGCTGCGGGTAATCGCCAAGAAAGTCGGGGTGGTCATGCCCGGGAGGATTATCCAAAAAGGAATGATAGCGAATGGTTAAAACATACGCTGACGTGGTTGATTGACGATAAAGTTAACATCGACTATCGGCCAGTGCATTTGTACACCTTAACCGATGAAGTTGACGCTATTCCGCCCAAAGAACGCGTCTATTAAGCGCTTTTACATCTCAGATAAATGGATTAAGCAATGGCTGGCACGGCGGCAATTAAAAAAGCGGTAACCTGTGAAAACTGTAGTTTGGACAATTTATGTATCCCCAAGGGTTTAAGTAAAACCGAAGTTGAGTCCTTAGGTGAAATAGTCAATCGCAATACCATACGGCAAAAAGGTGAAGCGTTGTATCACGCGGGTAGCGCCTTTAAAGGCATTATTGCGTTACGTTCCGGCAGCGCCAAATTATTAGGTGTCGACCGCACCGGCAATGAGATCGTGGTGGATTTTATGTTGCCGGGTGAATTACTCGGGTTTGACGGGTTGTCTACGCAATTTCATCAATGTACAGCCATTGCCTTGGAAACCGTCAATTATTGCCGTTTACCCGCGCAACAAATCGAGTTACTGGCGGGTACTATTCCAAGCTTGAGTCAGATTTTATTGCAACGCTCCGGCGAACAGTTTGACTCCCAAATTCAACGCATGATGCTTATGCGCCGAACCGCTGAAGAACGGGTGGCGTGTTTTATTGTGCAAGTTTCAGAACGTCTTAAAGCGCGCGGCTATGCCGAGCTGGAATTTCGCTTGAGCATGTCGCGTGAGGATATAGGGAGTTATTTATGCATAGCGCATGAAACTGTCAGCCGCATCATGCATCACTTTCAGACTTTGGGCTTGATCGAAGTTCGATCCAGGCAGCTGAAAATAGTCAATAAAAAAGGGCTGCTTGCTCTTTATTCAGAATAACGAACAAATCAGCCCAGTATTGGGAGGGGTGTTTAGAAATGACTACAGAACAATCTGTAGTGGTACAGCATTACAACAACTTACGGTTACCGCAAAACAGCGTTACTTATTTTCTGAAACGTGTTGTTTGTAGCTAGGATCTTCCGCGATCGCTTTTGAGGCGCTTTCATACTTATCATGCTCACTACTTTTGATAGTTACGACTAAGGCAACGGCTGCCAAGATTATGCCGCCTATATAAAGCCAGAAATTGTCTTTTTCTTGTACTTCACTCATGAAAAATCTCCTCGTTATTTTTGTTTGAATAGCTGCTTTGTGATAAAGCGCGGCCATTAAAACAAAATCAGACATATTTAAATTGAGCTAGATCAATAAAACTATACGTAACGGTTACCAGCGCAACTGCTTGTTAACGAAGTTGGTGTGCCAAGGCTTGGGATTAACGGCCGACTCTAATGAAGCCTCAATGGTATCGTCCAGGTGACTGAAAAAATCCAGCCCAGTCTGGGTTTCTATGTCATCAATGCTGGTGATGAATTGCTGCAATGGTTCTTTACCATTTACTGACTGCGGAATTAAAAACGCTAGGGCAATGCTTGGCTTGTTAGCAGTAGCTTCGGTAATATAGATTTTGAAAAATGCATCGGGTATTTCGACAGTCCAGTCTTTGGGTAGTCGCTCAATATTTCGATTAAAAATCGGCCCCGTGATAACCCAAATCTTCCCAAAATGGTTAGCAAAGTGTCCAGCTTCTAGTTCCTCCAGACGCTGCCAAATGCGTTGGTTAAGATTGGATTTTTGCGGCGTAATGTTGGTCATTAAAAAGCTGTCGGTTTGGCCCTGCTTACCATAGAGTCGACTTATTGCGTGGTTGGGCGCCATATGACCACGATCATAACCGCTGTTGCGAAAACTATCATGGCTGACGCGATTGAGGCTGCGCCAATCTGTCTCAAAGTGGCTGGGGCGTTTGAGTGCAGATGTATTCGTTAAGTCTGCCAATGCATATTCCACCCATAACGGATTACCTCGTAAATCTGAATAACCCAGAATAAAACCATGATTGCGTAAGATGCGAAACCAAGTGTCAGTATTACTTTTATCAATAGCTTGAGGAGCTCCCTGAAAAAGCAGGGGCGGTCTGGCGATGTTGACCTCATAAGCGTATTCGCCGACACCTAGGCTAATTAAAACTAGACATAAGACCGGATGAGTACTGCTGAATCGAAACAGGCTAATCAATATCCTGAAGATAACGGTGGGCTTAGTAGCCATTGGTGCGGCAGGTAATTAATGTTGGAATTACGGGGGGCGTTAAATTGTATCCGCCAACACAGCCGTCTTTAGGTTAATGTTAAAGAGATAGCCTTTGTTAAGGCAGTGGTCCAGCCATTTTTGCAAAAAATAGTTCAAGCGCCATTTGTAATTCATGATCTCACGACTGGGGCCGGCATCTTTAAAGACCTGTGCCACTTCGCCTCGAATATGGTCGCTTAGCACTTCGGCCAATTGCGCATCCTGATAAATACGAATTTTAACGGCTGGCGCGAACAGGCCCTTTAAATCGCCACTGAAACAATGGCTAAGTTCAACTGTTATCGTGTACGGCGTTTTCTCAATGATACTAATGTGTAGGGCGGCGTGATGAGGAGCAAGTCCTATGGCGCTATCGACGACAGAAGTTAATTCAGGGATTAAGCGAAAAAGCTTTAGATAATTAGATGCACAAACTTGTTCTAGGCAGATTGATTTGTTGACCGGATTGACCAAAGCCATGGTAGTAATCAGTTTTCGCTGTAACTGGCATAAGCGCTGGCTGTTTCCCATAAGGTTACTTGAGCCACATTAAAGCCGGATTTCTTTAGATGTTGGTATAACATTTTGCTTAAAACTTCCGCGGTGGGATGTTCGTCAAGGGCTAAAAAGCGTTCCTTGTTTTCAATGAGCATTGGAATGATCGGATCATCTTTATGCAGCAGAAAGTTATGATCAAGATGTTGATCAATATAGCCTTCAACGCAGTCTCGAATATCTGCAAAATCACACACCATACCTTGCTCATTTAACTGCTCGTGCCGAATAGCAATTGAGGCTTTAACGCTGTGACCATGTAAATTGCGGCATTTGCCTGCGTGATTCATTAGGCGGTGGCCATAGCAAAAGTACACTTCTTTGGTAATTGTGAACATGGGGGAATGTGAAAATTAGACTTGGTGATATATAAAATTAATTGCCTTTGATGCTCTTGATAGAGGCTGCAATTTCGTAACTGCCATCCTCATTTTGAGAGCTTCTTACAACTTCTATAAAGGCGGTCATTGGTGGAGTAAGGGCGTTTTTTGTCAGTACATTTATTTCCATCGCCTTACCGGCATCGAACGCTTGGGTGGCAGTAAAGGATACTCCGGCGCCACTAATTGAAGAGCAATGCCCGCGGTGTAATTCATCTGAATTGGCCAGCCGATAGGTGACTTCGCAATCTATTTCCATGCGAATATAATTGCGCTTCTCATCGTAATCCAACATGTTACGTCCTCTCTAGGTTGTTTTGGCAAGTTAATAAAGCGCTTGAAGTGTACTATAAAAAACTCAAACCGGAAGTGGCGTTTGCTCTCTCAGGCTGGATATTACGTAGAATTTATGTGAAAGTGCAGGCCGTTACGCAGTTAAAAAAAATCAAATAATAGAACTTTCGAGTGTTACCCAATGACTAAAGCAATTGTTTTGACCGGCATTACCACCACAGGCACACCCCATTTAGGCAATTACGTTGGCGCGATCAGACCCGCTATTGCGGCTAGCAAGGATGCAAACGTATCGCCGTTTTACTTTTTGGCTGATTACCATGCGTTAATCAAATGCCAGGAACCAGAAAGAGTCAGGCAATCAAGCCTGGAGATTGCCGCGACGTGGCTGGCTTTGGGATTAGATACTTCCAACGCCGTGTTTTACCGGCAATCGGATGTACCGGAAATCATGGAGTTAACCTGGATGCTGACCTGTGTTACCGCAAAAGGCTTAATGAACAGGGCGCATGCCTACAAAGCGGCAGTTGCCGAGAATGAAGAAAATGGCGATGCGATTGCCGGTAATGACCCAGATAAGGGCATTAACATGGGATTATTCAGTTATCCGATACTGATGGCCGCTGATATATTGATGTTCAATGCCAATAAGGTGCCGGTTGGTAAAGATCAGATCCAGCACATAGAAATGGCCAGGGATATTGCTGGGCGTTTTAATCACATTTACGGCGAACATTTTGCGCTGCCGGAAGCGGTAGTCGACGAAAACGGTGCGACTTTAGCCGGTCTTGATGGTCGTAAGATGAGTAAAAGCTATAACAACACTATTCCGTTGTTTGAGCCCGAAAAGAAACTGCGCAAGCTAATTAACAAGATCAAGACTAATTCGCTGGAGCCTGGCGAACCTAAAGAGACTGAAGGCTGTACGTTATTTAGTATTTATCAGGCGTTCGCAACGCCTGTGGAAGTAGCGGAAATACGCCGTCGTTATGCCGAAGGCATTGCCTGGGGGGAAATGAAACAGGTATTGTTTGAGCATATCAATCAACAAATAACGCCAGCCAGAGAGCGTTATGACGCTTTGATGCAAGCACCTGAACATATTGAAGAACAATTGCAGGAAGGCGCCCAGAAAGCCCGCGCAGTGAGCGCCCCGTTTCTTAAAGAATTGCGTAAAGCGGTCGGGATTTCGGCGATTACAGTATAAGTTTGCTGGATATAGGTGTGACGAATTTGCGGTCGCACCTATATCAATTGTCCTAGCGAATAAGCGCCAACATAAGTTGTTATAAAGTAGATTAACGACATGACCAGGCTGGCAGGCGTATTAATAGCTAGCGTTTGCTTAAGGATATAAGCGATTATT
>JAUYMX010000610.1 GCA_030699345.1 Methylococcaceae bacterium | reverse complement strand
TGTTTGAGAAAGTCAGGCATCGATAGTCCTGGTTGAAACTGAATGCGATTGATCGACATAACACACTCCTCTTGGGTTAGCTTCCAGTCAGTCTACGCCCATAACCTGGGCTTGGCTGAAGTATCTAGCTAATCAGGAAACTTAAAGAGTCAACGCTCTGCGCTGTTTTTTTTCGACTTGAAAACCCTCGACATTGTGCAAGACGCGTGATTAATGGATATCGGCGTTACCGTTCGTATATCAATTCTGTATCCAATACAGATCTGCTTCTTGATTTCTCTGATGCCTGGGTAATTTCAACGTGGTTAGAAATCGGTGTCGTCAAATTAGTGCGTTGTAGCCATTGCCGCAGCGCGAAGTTAATAAATAATGAACTGGAGCATAATGTGTGCTGTGTTTGCAAATCCTAACTGGAAATTAGAGTGCAATATGACAAAAAATGTTAATCAAAATTCTGAGGGCAAAGATAAAGAATTTCTTAAAATTAACGACATGCTAAAAAAGTTAGGTGTGACTAGAACGCAGTTTTGGAGAATGCGTAAAGCCGGAGAGGTTCCACTGCCAGTTATCAAAAACCCTCAGATGTGGCTTGCCAGCAAAGTAACTGAGTTTTATGAAAATAGAGCTTCTGAGCAGAAGTCATCATAAGTGATGATATCCTGGCTTTTTTACCATCTTAGCCCCCTTCTTTTCATCATGTTTCCGAGTCATTGATAATGGCTCGGCTCTTGATATTTTCCTCAACCCCGCCGAACAGTTAGACAGTATTCGTTGACATTCTCCCATCTTCTAAATTCAGGGGATTTCTATTGCGTTCAAGATTGAGCCGGACTCGCTTTAGCAGGTTCCTGCTTCATAGAGTTGCCTGACAGCATCGACTCTCCACTGGCTAAAATGGCATGTGCTGCCGTTAAGATATTGCGTGCTGCATTCGTCACACTCGAATCGCGCTTGTGAGTCTTGCGGTTATCCGTCGACACACATCTATCGGCAACCATCCTTCGAGTCACTGTTGCTTTTATTATAACGGTGCAGAAACTCGAACAGACCTTGCTTGTTCAGGCTGGACTTAGCCAGGGGATTCCGTCCCATTTTCCCTTTGGGTATTCCAGATGGCTGTTTTACTGCAATTATGACCGGCTGCGTTGAATTATTATGAGTGGCTACATTGGAGTGGAATATGCAGAAAAACAAAGTGACCACGAAAGTGACCACAAATAAAAAAGGCCTAGATTAAAAACACCTAAGCCTTTGAAATTATTGGAGCTAGTGAGGGGATTCGAACTCCTGACCGGCTGATTACAAATCAGCTGCTCTACCAACTGAGCTACACCAGCGAATGTCCGGGTATTATACACGACTAAATTCTCATGACCAGTACTTTTCGTACTTCTTTAGTATCTGCATTTTAATAACACAAGTATCAACATTTCGAGCAAACGGTTCATAAATGAAATTATCTCAACCGGCAAAACCTTATAGACATGCATCTGTTGTCATATTTATTTTATTTTTTGAGAACCTCTGACTTGTTCGCGGAGATAAACATAAATTGCAGCTCGCCATGCAGCATGGGTATGTTGCTACGCTAAACCTTATCGCTAAGTTCCAAACCGAAGGATCACTGCAGTTCGCAGTCGGTTTTTGCCAAAGCAGGACATTCTGTCGAAATCTTCTCGTGCAATAGGAATAAATTGGCAGTCAAGTTCGCTTTGGCGTCCTTCTTCCGGATCAGGATCATGCATATACAAACAGTCGTCATCGAAACCGCTCATCACCACCCAATGTGGGGCTTTTTTGCGATCCATTCTGAAGGTGCTGATTAACACTAATGGAATAGCTCCTGTTTTAAACGCAGCAATTAAATCATCCTGAGAAATATTGGCATAGTGAACCTCAATGCCCTGCTCGTTTGCCTGACGCTTGAAGCTCTCATCAACTAGCTCGACGATGTGTTTTTTTTCTTCATTACGAACGCCATCAATAAACAATGTGCCTGTGTGATTAATCCACACCTCGACAGAAAATTGCCGACGCTTGGCAGACAATGCCAACCCTATCGGATGGCAACCACCATGCCCGGAGGTCATAAAAATCGTGGTGGCCTCGCGCCACAGATTAATTTCTTCTTCCTGCGAGGGTTGATAGGCTCGGTTGAGTCCGTGCATAGCCATCATTAATGATGCCGGGCCGCAGGTAAAAGGCGTTGTTTGCCTCAGCCAATACACCGAGCGATGTTGCAGGGTATCCGGGTAACGCCGAATGCGTTTTTGGTAACGCAAAGCATCCCGGTGATCTTCGTAATAATCACGGTAGATACCAAATTTTTGAAACCCCAGGGTTTCATATAGTTTAATTGCGGGGGTGTTATCAACGCTTACTTCAAGTCGCAAATATAAGCGGCCATCTTCGCGTGCGGCTTGTTCACCTGCTGCCATGAGCCCTTTGGCCACACCCAAACCACGTGACTGCTGGCTAACAGCGAGAGAATAAATACGTGCCAAGCGCGTACCGGGGTGATAAATGATAAGAATATAACCCGCAATGGCGCCTGCAACTTCGGCAACCAATAACGCTCGATGCTCGGTGCTAATCCAGTGTTTGAAACTACGTCGGCTTAACCGGTCGGTATCAAAACAGGCGTTTTCCAGCCCTACCAACGCATCAAGATCGGATAACCGAGCATCGCGAGTCGATATATTCAAGATGATACGCCCCGTAATGCTTGACTGATCACTTGCCGAGCACGGAACAACACCATTTCCTGCCAGGCCTGCTCATGCGGACAGAAATGATGCCGCATGGCTTTTGCTTGGGTGAACCTGACATGCAGGTCAGTTGCTTGCGCCCAGAGCTGATGGTCGCGTAATAAAACTTCAAATAATTGCTCGGTGCTGAAGGTGCCGAATTCCAGGGTAATGTAACAACTACGCTCATTCATAATCGCGTGCCAAGCATAATCCAGCAGGCCGGTCTTTGGAACTGAACTGGAAGTCCCCAGTAAAGGTAAGGTCACCGAATCGCCATACCAGGCATGCGCCATTCTCGTTCCGGTACTGTCCGGTTGATGATCGCAAATAATCTCGCCATAGCCGTATGAGCCCAGTCCGGTATGCAAATCAATGACCGCTAAATCGCGTTGTTGCAAACTATGTTCGCGGATTAGCTGTTCTGTAACCAACCTGCCATGAGTAGGCGCATTGCCACCATAAAAAGGACCGGCTGGATCATTATATTGACCGCCGCTGATGGCTGTTTCCAAGGCTTCCCGACCATGCTGATGAGCGAACTCGGCATAAGCTTGTTTTCTTTGTTGAGCATCCGGCAGAAAAAACGCCGGTCGTAGCAAATCATAGCCCCGGTTTTTCGGCAACGGCTGAGAAAAATCGACCACATTGCGGTTTAAATCAACGCCATCCGCATCGCAACGCCGATGCCAGGCATAACCCCATGGCGTTAAGGCGTGTATTACCAGCACTGCGGTATTACTCGGAATAACAAACTGCCCTGCCCTAAGCAGGTTTAGAAAATCGATTTCTATGGCGCTCCCGGCAAAACCTTCAATACCGTGAGTGCCGCTGATTAACACCAGCACCTTTGGCGCATCTTTATCGCCTATCCACACCGTGTCGGTCGACAAGGCCTCGCCTTCGGGCGTCACACCGGAACAAGGATAAGATGCAATACTTGTGGCGCCAGCCAGCCTGGCAACCTGCTGTTGCCATTGTTTCCGGCCCAGCACATAACTTGCGGGAAAAACGTGAGTATCAAAAACGGCTACAGGGGAACTGGAATTCATATTGGTTGCCTGAATGTTTTGTTAGCATACTAATGACTATAAGCGTGGATTCAACACTGTTAAGCGAAGACTTAAACGTTCATCCCCAGTTTATATTAAGCCGTTCATCATTCAACCGACTGACTACGGACGGCGTCACTAACCGGCGCTTTATTTATCATCTTACTACAGGATTTTATTTGTTATGGCACGCACCCTTCTGGTGGTTGACAATCTTTCCGACTGGGGCCCTTACTATCCCAGCACCCAGGTGATAACTTTCGAAAGCTCTCTGGCGACCGAACAAGGCGATACCGAACAACGGGTCCGCGTGATTAATGTGTGCAGCAGCTACAGTTATCTGTCCGACGGCTATTATTGCTCGCTGCTTGCCGAAGCCAGAGGCCATCACGTCATTCCTTCGGTTAAGACGCTTAACGACTTGGGCAAAAATGCTTTGTATCGTTTGCAGCTGGAAGATCTCACTGGGCCGTTGGCAAAAGCATTCAAGCACCAGTCCAAGGATGCAGAATATGTATTTAGAAGCTATTTCGGCACTACGCCAGAACCAGCTTTCCAGGAGCTTGCCCGCTTACTGTTTGAGCGTTTTACCTGCCCGATTTTGGAGATCACCCTGCACTTTGGTCAGCAATGGGAAATCACCGACCTAAACGCCATATCGCCGCGCGAGCTGGATGAGGCTCAGCAAACACTGTTTGCAGATGCATTGGATAAATTCAGTAAAAAAATTTGGCGAAAAGGAAAAATACGTAAAAACGCCCGTTATGACCTCGCTATTTTGGTCAACCCAGAAGAGCAATTGCCGCCCAGCAATCGCGGCGCACTGAAAAAATTCATCAAAATCGGCCGTGAACTAGGTATCGATGTTGAATTGATCAGCCAACAGCATTACGGACGCCTGCCCGAATTTGACGGCTTGTTTATCAGGGAAACCACATCGATTGATCATTACACTTATCGCTTCGCCAAAAAAGCTGAAGCCGAAGGGCTGGTGGTGATTGACGACCCCACGTCGATGTTGCGCTGCACCAACAAGGTGTATCTTGCCGATCTATTCCGCACCCACAAAGTCCCCTCGCCGCGCACCTGGATACTGCATAAAGGCAATACCGCCCATTTAAACCTATTAGAGGTTGAAGCTGGCTTTCCCATCGTCATCAAAATTCCCGATGGTTCGTTTTCGCGCGGTATCGTTAAAGTACACACGCGACAGGAATTGGATATTAAAGTCGCAGAGTTATTCGAACAATCAGCACTGTTACTGGCGCAGGAATTTCTCTATACCGATTTCGACTGGCGCATTGGCGTATTTAACAACAAGGCCTTATACGCCTGCCGCTACTACATGGTAAAAAACCACTGGCAAATTTACCGCCATGGTAGCAAGCGCACCGACAGTGGCAAATTTGACACCTTGCCCACCTTCGAAGCCCCCAAAGCAGTACTGGAAGCCGCTTTAAAAGCCACGCAGTTCATCGGCGACGGGCTATACGGCGTTGATGTCAAAGAGAAAAACGGCAAAGGCTACGTCATAGAAGTCAACGACAACCCGAACATCGACAGCGGCGTCGAGGATAGTTACTTAGGTGATGAACTTTATCGTTTGATACTGACTGAGTTTTTGAGGCGGATGGAAAATCGCAGCAAAGGCCTTTAAGATCGATTGCAGATCATTATCTATTTGTTATTCACAAAAAAACCTTATTAGACAATTCCAAATATGGACTGAGTTTGTCATGTTTTACAGTGAATAAACAAAGGCCATTCACTCTTTTACCATTAGGTTGAGTTGAGAGTTGCCATGAGTCGAGCGTAGACCGCATCAGTTGCACCCCGATTGCGCAATACAAACGCTTTACCCTTTTCAACCAACGCTTGTTTGAAATCAGGTTGTTGATAAATCATTAAAACGGCTTGAACGATGTCTTGTTCGTTCTGGCATTGCAGAGCGGCACCTGCAGTTAAAGCTGCTCCCGCAATTTCCTTAAAATTATTCATATACGGACCAAATAACACTG
>JAUYMX010000609.1 GCA_030699345.1 Methylococcaceae bacterium | reverse complement strand
CTGGAACAGAATCCATACGGTTCATTTGAATCCAGATCATGCCGAAACCCAACATAAAACCACTCAGGAGCGTACCAACCAGAACAAAATAACCGCATAATAAATTTACACTGAGGCGACAACTAGCTTGAAATTTTCCGGGATCGGCGACGGGCACCGGCCGTACCGTTTGCCAGACGCTACACCCTTGCAGACATCCGCTTACTGGCTGAGATGGGTGTCCTGCATGACACCGTTTCCGGCTCCACCACCCACAAGCTGTGTGAACGCGCGTTCAAGGTCTATAAGGATGCCCGCTTTGAACGCTTGGCTGGCATTTCGAATGGCCATCTGTACAACCTGCGCCAGCACAAGACTTATCAGTCCAAACGGGGTGCCTTCGACAAAACCCGCCCCACCAAGATCAACACCTACCCTCTGGGGCACAAGGGCGAGCGGCGCAAGCCCGCGCCCGATGGCTGCCCGGGTTATCTACGTGTGGATAGCGTCCATCAAGGCGACTTGGACGGGGTCAAAGGGCTGTATCTTATCAATGCCTTGGACGAGGCTAGCTTTGGATGTTAAGCCATGCTTGTGATAAAGTTTCGTTTAACCTGTTCATCTTATTGATATTTATTGGTTTCTTAGACAATTCAATTTTATCATTTTTTGAACAGGTTTTTCTTTTTTGACCGTTCCGGCTACTAATTACGCTTGCTTTAAAGGGTTTTGCTAGTTCCTCAATTAATAAATCCCAACAAAGCGCCGCCTGAATAGTTTCACACAAACCTCCTTCGCTCAGGCTCATGTCTGAATTGGAAAATACTGCCCTTGTTTCGATTTTTAACTACTATGCTTAATCTGTATTTTCTTGTTTTCGATACGAACTGGTATGCAGCTAATATCTTCGTAGGCGGGTGGGGACATAACGGCACCAGTTTTCACGCAAAATCGGGCACCATGTCGGGGACAGACAATTTCATCACCGTCCAATATTCCGCTGGCAATCTCGGCACCATCGTGAGTACAAACATCCTCAATGGCATAATATTCACCGTCTATTTTGAAAACTGCGACTTCCGTTCCCTCTACATCAACAACCACATGCTCGCCATTTACTAACTCAGATTCATCAACTACATCCACCCACTCAGACATATTTTGATCCTTTTAAATAAACGTCATACCGTAACAATTTTCCGGAAAAACTTTCGCTTGGCTCGCCTAGCGGCCCCGCATGATCTGGACTTTTTACCACAACACGCTTGCCGGTTGCAGCCATTGCTGCGGCAAATAGTTGTTCTTTATCCTCATCATCACCCAGTAAATCGCGCAATATCGTCATTGATTTTTTGGCGAGTGCGGATTTTTTTCGTTTTGGAGGAAACATGGGATCTATATATATACAGTCAGGGGAAATTTCCAAATTAGCCATTAGCTCTATGGAATTGCCACGGAGCAACTTAGGCGGCTCCAAACTTAGCCTCTGCACCCAATCTTGTTGAGACAAGCGAATAAATCCGTCAGCTAACAGCTCTGCCATCAACGGAGAGCGTTCTATACAAGTCACTTCGTAGCCCATGCGAAACATATGCAAACTATCTTGCCCCCAACCAGCCGTTGCATCTAAAACTGTCCTAGTTTTACGACCGACTGCCTGAGCCAAGGCTCCGTCTTTAGGGGCTGGCCACGAGCGTTGTTCCCCCGCTCGTGGTGCCACATCGACTGTTAAACCGCCTTTTTTAAGCAACTCTTTATCTAAAAGCTTCAAACAGCCGTCGCGCCAAGTTATAAAGAAATCTTCAGCCGCATTTACGTCCAGGACATTATATAAGGGTACAGATAACCTTATCGCAAGCTGTTGATAAGGTTCAACATCACCATTACCCTGATAAAGAACCGCCAGCTTTCCTAAATATTTATGCACTTATTTATTCTGTAGATATAGCATTGGCTTCGTTTTTCAGCGCCGCATCTAATGTATGCCAAGCTAAGGTTGCGCATTTTACCCGTGCCGGATATTCGCGAACGCCCGCTAATACAGCCAACTTGCCCAACGCTTCAAGATTGATATGCTCTTCTTTGCCGGTAGTCATTTCATGAAACTTCGTAAACAACTCCTCTGCTTCCGCTTCAGTTTTGCCTTTGACAATTTCGGTCATCAACGACACCGACGCGGTTGAAATAGCGCAGCCTGAGCCCTGAAAACTGGCATCAGTGATCACATCGCCGTCCATTTTCAAAAATAGAGTCAGCCGATCACCGCACAATGGGTTAAAACCTTCCACCTGTCTGTCAGCATTTTCCATGACTCGGAAATTGCGCGGGTTACGGTTGTGATCAAAAATAACCTCTTGATAAAGGTCGCGTAAATCTTCAAACATTAGCCAAATACCTCTATCAGCGATTGAATGCCAGCCATTAATACATCGATTTCTTGCTTGGTATTATACATAGCGAAAGATGCCCTCGCCGTTGCGGGCACACCGTAAAAATCCATCACCGGCATCGCGCAATGGTGCCCTGCTCTAATGGCTATTCCCAAACTATCGAGCATTGTACCTATATCATGCGGATGTATTTTATTCAGTGTAAATGACAAAATTGCGCCTTTCTCTTCCGCTTCGCCGATTATCGTCAAACCTTCGATTTGCTTGGCTTTGGCGGTGGCGTAATCCAGTAGCTCAGCTTCATAAGCTGCAATATTTTCCATGCCGATAGCAACCAAATAATCAATCGCTGCGCCTAACGCAATCACATCAGCGATGGCAGGAGTTCCAGCTTCAAACTTATAAGGCAGCGTGTTGTATTCGGTTTCTTCAAACGTGACTTTGCGAATCATATCGCCGCCGCCTTGGTAAGGAGGCATCGCTTCCAGCAAACTTTGCTTGCCGTACAAAACGCCAATACCGGAAGGTCCGTACAGTTTATGACCGGAAAAGACATAAAAGTCGCAATCCAGTTCCTGCACATCGACAGTCATGTGCGGAATAGCCTGGGCGCCGTCAAGCAACACTGGAATGCCTTTGGCATGGGCTGCGGCGATAATCTTTTTAACCGGATTGATGGTGCCCAAGGCATTGGACATATGCACCACCGACACCAGCTTGGTTTTATCGCCGAGTAGCTGTTCAAATTCGCTATAAATCAGCTCGCCCTTGTGATTCATAGGCGCCACTTTTAACACCGCGCCGGTTTGTTCACAGAGCATTTGCCAGGGCACGATATTGGAATGATGTTCCATCGCGGTAATCAAAATCTCGTCGCCAGCCTTGATATTGGCTTTGCCATAAGTCTGCGCAACCAAGTTAATTGCTTCGGTAGCGCCTCTGACAAAAATAATTTCTTTGTCACTGGCAGCATTGATAAAGCTTTTGACCTTGGATCTCGCCGCCTCAAACTTATCGGTGGAACGCACACTTAAGGTATGCACGCCGCGATGAATATTGGCGTAATCGTGACTATATAACTGCACGATACTATCGATAACCGCTTGCGGTTTTTGGCAAGTCGCAGCGTTATCTAAATAAACTAAATCCTTGCCGCGAATTTTTTCCGCCAAAATGGGGAAATCTTGGCGTATTTTATTAACATCAAAACCGCTCATAACCATTCCTTATCGACGCCTTGCTGTGGAAAGCGCGCCAACACTTGCTCTAAAACATTATCGTGCAAACTTTTAATGCTGATTTTATCAACCATTTCGTTAGCAAACGCGAAGGTCAACATATTGCGTGCAGTCTCTTCATCAATGCAGCGAGATTGCAGATAAAAAACGGATTTGTCATCCAATTGCCCGACCGTCACACCATGCCCGCATTTAACATCATCGGCGTAAATCTCCAGCTGCGGTTTGGTATCAACTTCAGCATCGACCGATAGCAACAGATTGCGGTTATTCATTTGCGAATCGGTTTTCTGCGCATCTTCGGCAACAATCACGCGGCCTTGGAAGACACCTCGGGCTTTATCATCAAGCACGCCTTTATAAGTCTCGCGGCTAATGCCATAGGGCTTTAAGTGATTGATGCGGGTATGGTTGTCGATATGCTGACGTTTAACGCCCAAGTACAATCCATTCAGCACGCACTCTGAGGCATGATCCAAATCGGCATGAATATCCGAGCGCGCCAACAAGCCACCGAAGGCAAAATTATGATGCGTAAAGCGCGCATCCCGCTCTTGCTTAATATAAATGCCGCCGAAGTGATAAGCTTTTTCGGACTCGCTTTGCATTTTGTATAAAGTGAGGTCGGCATTTTGACCGACAAACACTTCGGTGACTGCCGCTGTCAAATAAGCGTTGTCAGTACCGACAAAGGTTTCAACGACGCTGGCTTGCGCCGACTCATCGACAATGATGATGTTGCGCGTGATCGCCAAGGCATCGGCTTGGGTGACAATGTGCAATAGTTGAATCGGCTTGGCCAATACCTGTTTGGGCGGCACATGCACAAATAAACCGTCGCTAAACCAGGCGGTATTGAAAGCCACAAAACCGTGTTCGGCATTATTGACCGCACGACCCAGATGGGTTTCCAGTAGGGGCGAAAAATTTTTCGCCCCTACATTCGCCCCGACAAGCGCATCAGCCAGACTCAACACAGACACGCCGTCCGGCAACCCGCTCAACGCCGAAAGCTCTGCAGAAAATCGCCCGTTCACCAACACCACCGACCAAGCATCCGGCAATTGATACGCCTTCAATAAATCAGCCGACACATCACTTGCAACCTGACTTGCAGGCACTGAAAACAGCTTTTTCTCAATACCCGAAACATTGGTATAACGCCATTCTTCTTCACGCGGCGACGGAAAGCCTGTTGCAGAAAAAGCCTGCAAAGCTTCGCTGCGTAACTGTTGCAACCAGGGTTGATTCTGCCCTGGCAATGACGGGGCTATAGATTCATATTCGGCTGGATACCGGCTTGCAATTACCGCTGACATTACGCTGCCACCTGCTCTTCGAGCCAGCTGTAGCCTTTTTCTTCCAGCTCCAACGCCAGCTCCGGTCCGCCGGACTTAACGATTTGGCCATGCGCCAACACATGCACGAAATCGGGCTTAATGTAATCCAGTAACCGTTGGTAATGCGTGACCATTACAAACGAACGCTCCGGCGAGCGCAGCGAATTAACGCCTTCGGAGACAATTTTCAAGGCATCGATGTCCAGACCGGAATCGGTTTCATCCAGAATGCACAACTTCGGCTCAAGAATCGCCATTTGCAGGATTTCATTACGCTTCTTTTCGCCGCCGGAAAAGCCTTCGTTAACCGCGCGGTAAAGAAATTTCTCATCCATTTCCAGCAAACGCACTTTCTCTTTAACCAAGGTCAAAAAATCCATCGCATCGACTTCTGGTTCGCCATGATGTTTGCGGATCGCATTCAACGCGGCTTTCAATAAATACACATTGCTGACGCCGGGAATTTCCACCGGATATTGAAACGCCAAAAACACGCCTTCACGCGCCCGTATGTCCGGTGCCATTTCAATCAAATCCTTACCTTGATAAGTCACCGAGCCTTCTGTCACGGTGTAGCCGCTTTTTCCGGACAACACATGCGACAAAGTGCTTTTGCCGGAACCGTTCGGCCCCATAATCGCGTGAATTTCACCGGCTTTAATCTCAAGGTTAATGCCTTTGAGGATGGGTTTATCGCCAACACTGACGTGAAGATTTTTTATGCTGAGCATGTTTTTACCTGAATTTAAAATTTAAATCGTTGGGTACGCATTGCGTACCATTATTTAGTTCCCGAAGGTACGCGGTGCGTACCCTACGGACTTGTTTAAAATTTATAGGATGGGTTGACGCAGGAAGCCCATCGTTGTCGGTGTTGATGGGCTTCGTACCTCAGCCCATCCTATTGAACTTAGGCATACAACAAGCGCCCCCTTGGTTCAGGAATATATCGGCCTAGCTCGACTGCTGTCTCAATCCACTCATCAATAACCTGTTCAGCATTTTTAACCGCTTCCTGATAGCTGCTTCCATCTGCCATACATCCGGCCAATTCAGGCACTTCGGCAATATAAGCCTGGTCTTCTTCACTCCAGTAAATAATAATTTCGTATTTAGTCATCATCTAACCCCAAACGATAGCGAACAATAATTTGTCGAATTTGTTTAACTTGATACGCTTTTGCCATCGAACCAATCGGCTGTATATTCAAAATCTCGGCGACATCTGGTTTACTAAAAATATGATGGTCGCCGCGAATTCTCTCCTCAAAATCTAACCGTAACAGCAGTTGCCTTAATTCGGAAAACAAAACATTGGCATCAGATCGTCCATGAATAATTTTCTGCAATAGCTTGTCGTACTTGCCCACTAACCCACAGACCCTTCCAAACTAAGCCCCAACAACGCCTGAGCCTCGACCGCAAACTCCATCGGCAATTCTCTGAATACTTCTTTACAAAAGCCGTTGACAATCATCGACACCGCATCTTCGGCAGACAGGCCGCGTTGTTGGCAGAAGAACAATTGATCTTCACTGATTTTGGAGGTGGTCGCTTCGTGTTCGACTTGAGCGGACGGTTGTTTGACTTCCACATACGGAAAAGTATGCGCCCCGCATTTGTCGCCGACCAGCAAGGAGTCGCACTGGGTATAGTTGCGGGCGTTTTCGGCACTTTTTAATACTTTGACCAAGCCGCGATAGGTGTTTTGCGCTTTGCCTGCAGAAATACCTTTCGAGACAATCGTGCTGCGGGTGTTTTTGCCGATGTGAATCATCTTGGTACCGGTATCGGCCTGCTGATAATTATTTGTCAGCGCCACAGAATAAAACTCACCGATAGAATTGTCGCCTTTCAACACACAACTGGGATATTTCCAGGTGATCGCGGAGCCGGTTTCCACCTGCGTCCAGGACACTTTGGAGTTATCACCACGGCAATCGGCACGCTTGGTAACAAAATTGTAAATGCCGCCTTTGCCTTCTTTGTCGCCGGGATACCAGTTTTGCACGGTGGAGTATTTAATGGTCGCATCTTTCAGCGCGATCAACTCGACAACTGCCGCATGCAGCTGGTTTTCATCCCGCATCGGCGCGGTGCAACCTTCCAAATAACTGACATGACTGCCTTCGTCGGCAATGATCAGGGTTCTTTCAAACTGCCCGGTGTTTGCCGCGTTGATTCGGAAATAGGTTGATAACTCCATCGGACAACGCACGCCTTTAGGAATATACACAAACGATCCGTCGGTAAACACGGCGGCATTTAAGGCGGCAAAATAGTTGTCTGTGTGCGGTACGACAGAGCCGAGATATTCTTTGATCAGTTCCGGATGCTCGCGCAAGGCTTCTGAAATCGGGCAAAAAATTACGCCCGCATCCTTCAGCTTGCCTTTAAATGTGGTGGCAACCGACACGCTATCAAACACCGCATCAACGGCAATCCCGGCCAGACGTTCCTGCTCATCCAGCGGAATGCCCAGTTTTTTATAGGCTTCCAACACTTGCGGATCAATTTCATCCAGACTTTTTGGGCCGTCTTCTTTACGCTTAGGTGCGGAGTAATAGCTGATGGATTGATAATCAATAGGATCGAATTTAACGAACGCCCACTCCGGCGACTTCATGGTCTGCCAATGCCTAAACGCTTTTAGACGGTATTCCAACATGAATTCGGGCTCATTTTTAACCTTCGACAAGCGGTGAATAACCGTCTCATCCAATCCCGGCGGAAAGGTATCGGTTTCCAACTCAGTCACGAATCCTTGTTTGTATTCCTGACTGATCAGATTCTTAATTTCTTGTTCACTTGTTGACATAAAAAACTTCTCTTAATTACATGGATGTAATGGTTGCAGAAAACGCATAAGACCATGGATGGCCTGTAGTAGGGTAATGCCACCACTAAAGGGTGGTCTATGGACAGAGCAATTACCGAGGAGCAGTTTTCTGCCTATCTATATAAACTGGCGACCGGAATCAACACTTCTTCCGGCACAACAGTAGGCCTGATTAAATCGGCCAAGGTCACTGATTCCAGTGCATTATGAATAGTCTGATTAATCAAGTTCCAGTTACCACGAATATCGCAGCCTGACGCCTGCTCGCACCCCTGCTGGGAAATACTGCACTCGGTTAACGCAATCGGTCCTTCCAGCGCACTGATCACTGTCGCAACACTG
>JAUYMX010000608.1 GCA_030699345.1 Methylococcaceae bacterium | reverse complement strand
TCGGCCACTTAAGATTGGCATAGGTGTTACGGTTGGTCACCGTGCCGTCGTGCTTGCGTGTACCGTCGGCGATTATTGCCTGGTCGGTATCGGTGCAATCATTCTGGACGGTGCCGTACTGGAAGATTATGTGATGTTGGGGGCGGGGGCGTTGGTGCCGCCTGGCAAAAGACTGGAAAGCGGGTATCTGTATGTCGGCACACCCGCCAGGCAAGTCAGGCCCTTAACAGAGTCGGAAAAGGCCTTTCTGGAATATTCTTATCAGCATTACATTCTGCTTAAAAACGAGCACTTAGAAACTGATTAAGGCGGAGTGCCGGTTCTTTCGGAATTGAGTAAGGCAATGACCGCTTGTGTTTCCGGACGAACGCCTCGCCAGATGAAAAACGCTTCTGCAGCCTGTTCAACCAGCATGCCCAAACCATCCAGGCTTTTTATGGCATGTTGATCGCGGCCCCAGCGCACAAAAGGCGTGGGTTCATTGCCGTAGGCAAGGTCATAGCAGACGCCGTTTTCAGCCAGTAAAGCGGGCGGTAACGGCGGTAGTTCCGAGCTCAAGCTGGCTGATGTGGCATTTAAAATTAAATCAAATTGTTGCCCAGCCAATTCAGCAAAGCCACACCCGGCTACTGGCGCAATAGTTTGAAATTCTTCTGCTAAGCCCAGGGCTTTATCAATAGTGCGATTTGCAATAACCAAGGTCGCTGGTTTTTGCTCAAGCAGCGGGCCAATAATGCCGCGACTGGCGCCACCTGCACCCAAAATCAACACGCGCTTATCGGCCAGGGTAATGTCATGGTTGAGCGTTAAATCGGTGACTAAACCAATGCCGTCCGTGTTGTCGCCGAGTATCGAACCATCTTGTTCCAGTTTTAAGGTGTTAACGGCTTTGCTTAACTGCGCGCGTGGCGTTGTCTGTGCGGCAAACGCCCAGGCAAGTTCCTTTAATGGCACCGTACAATTTAAGCCTTTGCCGCCTTGCGCAAAGAATTTGGTGACTGCATCCTGAAAGTGCTCCGGCATTACTTCTTGAGCGCTGTAGCTAAGATTTTGCCCGGTTTGTTCGGCAAAAATTTGATGAATGCGTGGTGATTTACTGTGTTTTATCGGATGACCAAGCACCGCATAACGATCTGCTGACATTATGACCGCCGCTCATCGCG
>JAUYMX010000607.1 GCA_030699345.1 Methylococcaceae bacterium | reverse complement strand
GTATCGCCTAACTTGTTGAGCTTGGCTTCACGTTCTTCGGCAGCAAATAGGCTTTCTTTGATCATGGCGGTGGGTGCTTAGAAACTAAAATGGGACTGGGGAGTATTATCCCATGATGTCGAGTTTTTCGAGGTGCCCTATTTAATAAATCAGATTCTAAAACCAAAATAAAGAGTAAATTATTGTCGCTAGAGGAAGCGAAATCTGCCTTAAATTCGCTGAGTTGAATCGTAATCTATTACGCTCAAGCCGACCCGCTTCCGCTTCACTTCAGCGGTTAGCCAAGTAGGGTACGCACAGCGTACCTTTTTAAGATGCTCGTAACGTAATGAACCAAAAATGGTACGCAATGCGTACCCTACGCCTGAAACAAAAATCTCCTGAATTGTTATAAATTTTACGATGGTATATTCCCGTATGCCGCGCCGAGCACCGGAGTTTTCGGCGGGAATAGCCCGTTAGGGGTGCGGCCAATCTGCTACCTGTTTTACCCACCCATGTTTTACCGGATTCCAATGGATATAGTCGATGTGTTGGTTGAAATCCCGTTCGTCGGTTATTAAATGCGCCCAAAATCGACGTTGCCAGATTCCTCTCTCTCTTTTGCTAATTCGACTTGCTGAAAGGCGTTCGCCTTTATCAATGCTACGGGAAAAATGCGCTTTAAGTAGATTCCAGCGGGTTGAATAATCGCTATCACCTGACGGCGGCGTCCAAATACTCGGCAACTGCTCCATGCGTTGCTCTACCTCCTGCATCCCTGCAGTCGAATGTAAATATTCAGGAAGCACAACCGCGGCATTAATATTAAAGGGGCGTCGTGTTTTACATAGCGAAAAGCCTGCCGCAATTGCTCAATGTTATCGATTAACAAAGCATTATTATTGCGTTCGGCAAGGTTGACAGTAAAAAACCAGGTGGCTCCTGGGGTGTAAATGCGTCGGTAATTGGTCATTTTGTTTGACAGACAATACTGGATCGTTAAAAACCGACCACCAGTTTGCCAATGTGTGACTTTCGATTGGTGTCGTCTTGGCTGGCGAATTAACGCTCCAATTTGCGGGAACAGTACTTAGCGGTTGCTGGTAATCAGGCCCGACCATACAACCTGTCAACACCAAACTGAGCGAAAACATAGCTACATTGGATCGAGATTTAATTGGGTATTTAATTATTCTCATCATGGATTCCGTGGTCTTAAAACCTATCTCCATAACAACAGTGAAAAAACCAATATCAACAAATTGAAACTTAATATTGAAAACATTCATTATTTTCGCTATAAAAAGATGAGCGTAAACAACATTAATAAATCTTTACCCTTTGCGCTGCATTTGTTCTTGTTTTATGTGCTGTTTCGCAGAATAAGCCGTGATCAGGATGGCAAATTGTGGGAGGTATTTGGTTACTATTGTGCTTTGCAAACTACTTACAAGATGGGGCGTGGCTCAGACAGCATTCGATTAATGCTAAGTTTTAGTAACTATTCAGTCTTTTGATCGAGCCATCATGCGTAGGCTGGATAAGCGCTAGCGCATCCGGCAAATCCGGTGGATGTGCGTTGCTTATCCACCCTACACAATAAACGCATAGCCTCACTCAGATTAATGACTGAATAGTTACAGTTTTATTTGAATGTCGCTAGCGCTAGCGCTAGCGTGGCTGCGAGTTGACTGGTGTTTTGCTCACAGCCAATCTGGCAAACGCTGATTGCGCCAGCACTTGGGATGGCGCCTAAATTGATACTAACAGCGCCGACTGGTGTGGGTTGATGAGCTGCTTTGAATAATCTAAGCAGCTTGGCTGATTCAATCTACAGAGGTTTTTTTTGATCGTTGTACACGGTATAGAGTACATAACCTACATAGGCTACCGTTAATAGATAAATTGCTATTCCCATTTGTTCCCCCTAAAAATCAGTTATTAAATTTTCTGCAATATCGCTATAAACCAAAAAGGGCACTTTCGTGCCCTTTTAAGTTAGAACCGATTAACCTCTCAGTTCTTTTATTTTAGCAATAATGCCAGTTGGATCGATGCCTTGATGCGGGAACTGTTCCCACAAACCGCCGCAGCCTTCTTTATGCGTGGCGATATGTGCAAACTTCGGTGTCAAACCGCGTTCCAACAACCATGAACCGAAACGACTACCTAAGCCAGTCTTGCGGTTGAAAGATTCAACAACCAAAACCAACGGTGATTTGCCGATTTTAGCCAATGTTTCTTCGTCGATGACGTTCAAGGTTGGTTTATTGATCAAACCGATGTTGATGCCTTCTTTTTTCAAACGCTCAACAGCGTCTAAGGCACGGTATAAAGATTCACCGAAAGCAACGATGTAACCGTCGGTGCCTTCACGGATGACTTCGTCTTTACCTGGAACGAATTTGTAATCGCCGCCGAAGAAGTCATTGCCATTGGTGTCCAAAATAGTTGGTACTTTAGAACGGGTTGAGAAGACAAAGCGTAAGCCTGGATCGAAGAAGATTTTTTCGACAACCGCTTTCATCTGCAGTGGATCCGCAGGGAAATACAGGTTGGTGGCATAAGCGTCATCCAAACCATTGTCAGCAAAGAAGTTGTTGATACCGAAATGGCAAGTGTTATCCGCCATGTCGTCGATACCTGAATGTGAGAAATGGCTAAGCACGTTTGAGTTGTTCAGACGAGCCATGGTGATTTCTGACATCAACATTTCCAAGAATGCTGCGAAGGTGCCGAAGATACCTTGTTTGCCTGCTTCCATACCGAAACCGGCAGCCGCAGAGAAGTTACCACGCTCCATAATACCTGAAGAGATAAATGTTTCAGGGTAAGCAGTATGGATTTTATGTAAGCCGCATGAGCCTTCCAAATCACTGTCAACGACGCGTACTTTTTCTTTACGTTCAGCTTCAGATAATTTGCTTAAAACGCCAACAACGGCATCGCCAAACACGTTACGGTTGGCATCCCACTTGTCGCTTGAGCCTAAGAACACAGCGTCATTTTTCGGCGCTTTAACTTCTTTTAAGAAATCAGCAGCCGCTTGATGACCGCGAGTTTCCAAATATTCCAGGGCAACTTTGACAGAAACAACATCGTGACCGTGAGTTGATCCTTCCAAGCCAACAATGCCTGGGCACATTGGACGGTGGTTGATAACTGCCACAGGGCCGTCAGTGTTGATAGCGGTAACGATACGATTGTACAAATCATCCAGATCTTCGCCGTCGCCTTCCAATACAGTAAGACCATGACCTGCCAAAGTTTTAGCAGTTGAAGTACCTTTTAAATATACGGATGGATGACCTGCGATGGTGACATCGTTGTCGTCGATAATCAGCTTTACATTCAGGTTTTGGGCAACGGCTAAACGTGCTGCTTCGGCATCGTCACCTTCTTGTTGCGAACCGTCAGAACCCAAACAGAAAACTGTTTTAGAAGTATGCGCCAACGCTACACCGTTAACATAAGGCCACATGTGCCCTAAACGGCCTGAACTGAATTTAA
>JAUYMX010000606.1 GCA_030699345.1 Methylococcaceae bacterium | reverse complement strand
GTATCGCCTAACTTGTTGAGCTTGGCTTCACGTTCTTCGGCAGCAAATAGGCTTTCTTTGATCATGGCGGTGGGTGCTTAGAAACTAAAATGGGACTGGGGAGTATTATCCCATGATGTCGAGTTTTTCGAGGTGCCCTTGGGTCTCGCTGTCGGAAACATGCTGACTATTTGGGCGCGTCAAGGCTTCACGACTAAACAAGTCATGCTTCAGCTTAGATTGCTGAGTTTTTACCCTCAATTATTAGACTACTACAAAAGTCGGCGGCTAACTGAAAGTGATTTGAGGGATTATGTTGATAAATCCCTGTGTTTACGGCGTTTGATTGGCAAAGCGGCTTAATATTTAACATCGAATCGACAATAGATAAGCCGGCAATTTTATGATTACAAAAAAGGGTAAAAAATATCAGTTGGACCTTCGTCCGAACGGTTCTAAGGGCAAACGAATAATCAAGCTATTCAACACCAAATTAGAAGCTGTACGTTACCAATTCGACCTTGTTTCACGTCTATCTGATTCACAAGCCGTCCAGGCTCCATTGGATGATAGACAGCTTTCTGAATTAATCTTTATTTGGTTTGATCTTCATGGCCGTTCTTTAAAATCCGCTATTGATACTAAAAACCGGCTTTTAAAATTGGCTGACAAACTCGGCAACCCTAAAGGCCGTTTGTTTAACTCTGCTGAATTTGCCATTTATAGAAAAAACCGTCTCGAGTCTGGAATCAATGAGGCGACCGTTAATCGGGAACTTTCAACAATTAAGGCATTATTCCGTGAACTTAAAAGACTGGATGTTATCGACTATGAATCCTCATTGTTGACAGTTCGCAAGCTTAAAGAAAAGAAAACTGAACTCTCCTACCTGACCCAGGAACAAATAACAAAACTCAGAATACAGGTGTCGCTGAGTCAGAATGAATCCTTGGAATACGTTGTTTTGATCTGCTTAATTACCGGTGCTAGGTGGTCTGAAGCTGAGGGCTTAACAATTAGGAATTGTTTTAACAATGGGTTTAGCTTTGAAGATACTAAAAACGGATTTTCTCGATTTGTTCCCGTTTCTGAAGGTCACTTTCTCTATATCCAAAACCGACTTGAACAGGGTCAATTCAAATCTTGTTACTCTGCTTTTAGGTCGGCTTTCAATCGTTGTGGCTTTCCTGTTTCGCCTGGCCAACTTGCCCACATTTTAAGGCATTCCTTCGCTAGCCATTTCATTATGAACGGTGGCAACATTCGAGCCCTTCAACAGTTGCTTGGTCATTCATCCCTTCAAATGACTATGCGATATTCGCATTTATCCCCGGCCTTTATGAATCAGGTAATTGATCTGAATCCCCTGGCTGGCGTTAATAAAGAAAATATAAAAAGTGGAAAGAAAGTGGAAAGCCAAGCGAAAGACACAAAAAAACCAGTTGAGAAAAATCCCTAACTGGTTGATTTATATAGTATTTATGGTGGGTCGCATGCGATTCGAACGCATGACCATCGCATTAAAAGTGAGTTATTTTCAAAAATCCTCAAAACATAGCAACAAACAACAACAATTAAATCAATAACTTGATAGTTTATTTTTGTTGTCAATAATTGCCACTTATTACCATTTTTTATACTCAATTGCAACGTGAGTGCAACGCGGGTATATAATAGAACCCTAGAAACAATGCGGGCCTGAAGGTGTACCACCACCAACAAGCCCTAACCAATAACTTAATTCAGGGTTAAGCAAATGGCTAAAATATCATATCAAAGCCGATTGCTATCCGATAGGGGCGGCAATTATGGCAACAATCACTAAAC
The DNA here is from genome assembly GCA_030699345.1 of Methylococcaceae bacterium. GTDB lineage: Bacteria > Pseudomonadota > Gammaproteobacteria > Methylococcales > Methylomonadaceae > JABFRC01. The sequence goes on along the minus strand of JAUYMX010000606.1, from coordinate 8,431 downwards.
GGCAAGACGCGAATGGAAAACCTTACTACACAACACAAGTAAGATTGAAAGGCTATCCTGCACAAACAGCCACCTTCAAGCGTTTAACCGATGCCAAAAAATGGGCACAAGACACTGAATCGGCAATTCGAGAGGGGCGTCATTTCAAAACATCGGAAGCAAAAAAACACTCAGTAGAACAAATGTTAGATAGATATTGCCTTGAATACCTGCCTAACAATAAGAAAAAAACTTATAGCGTGAAGGAGCAATCAGAACGTAAATCAAGACTTGATTGGTGGAGTAAAAACATAGGGCATTATTTATTGGCTGATATTACGCCACCAATAATAAATGAACATGTTGGCAAAATGACTCAAAGCAACGCAACGATAAGTAAGTACATTAAAAACTTGTCCCATGCTTTCAGCATTGCCGTAAAAGAATGGGGCTGGCTGGAAGACAACCCGGCTAAGAAAGTGACAAGCCCAGAATTACCCCGTGGCCGCGTTCGGTTCCTCGATGATGACGAACGCGCCAAACTATTAACGGCTTGCCAGCAATCCAGCAATAAACAGCTTTATTTATGTGTCATTCTGGCTTTGTCTACAGGCATGCGGCAAGGCGAGTTGATGAATTTGCGTTGGCCGGATGTAAACCTTAAAGACGGCTTTTTAATCCTTCACGAAACGAAAAATGGTGAGCGTCGACGCGTACCTTTGGCCGGGCATGGCTTGGAGCTATTACACGAGCACGCCAAGATTCGTCGGTTAGACACTCAACTATTATTCCCTGGCACAATTCACCCAGAGAAGCCAATAGACTTACGAAGACCATTTGAAACCGCTTTAATGGCGGCTGAGATAACTAACTTTAAATGGCATGACCTAAGACACTGCACCGCGTCATATTTGGTTATGAACAATGCCTCACTTGCCGAAATTGCCGATATTTTAGGACATAAAACCCTTCAAATGGTTAAGCGTTACGCCCACCTTTCAGATGGTCATGTTAGTAATGTAGTTGCCAGCATGAACGCTAAAATATTCGGGGGCATGTTATGAGTATTGATTGGCCTATGAAATTAAGCTTGCCCTCATGGTCGGAAACTGAATTTGTATGTTTTATACTTGGAGTTGACCCTGAACAGTTCAACAACAACTTGCTAGATAAGGACAAACTAAAACTGGTTGAAGATTTAAAATTACGGTTTAAGCGAGAAGCAATAGTCGGAAATCTTCCACACCACACACAAGCAAACGATATTTATTACCCACCAAACTCAACTATTGCATGGGCTGTGCGAAGGGGGTTTCCTGTTATTCCAGAATTGAAAGATTACATTTCAACGGTAATTGAAAACAGAACTGGCTGTGGCGGCGAATTTCAGTTTTTAACTGACATTGTGAAAGAATCGCCAAAGTCGTTAGATGCTGGGTGGATTGCTGAATTATGGGCAGCCATACCCGGCGAATCTTATGTAAATAAACCATTTTGGCAAATTCGCGACGACTATAAAAAGCACATTGAAAGTGCTGTTATAGGTGGTGAACTGGAAGCAATAGTAGAAGAACACGTAAAAGCTTTTGATGATGGCTTCAAAGAAATAACCGATAAAAACCGTATTCGCAAAATCAAAGATGGCTGGTTAGGTCATAACTTCGTAAGATTTACTATTCACCGAGAAAATTTTAAACAATGGCTTGTAAGTTCAAATCAATGGCCGATTGCTGATGGTTGTTTATTGAATCAATGGCTTGTGGAACAACAAACCGAAACCGTGGCGAATGTTGGTGCTGCTAGCTTCAAATCTGTTTGGTATCACTTCATGCCCTTCATGCAAGGTGAAATTGAGCAAACCATCGGCACAGAAGCACTATCAATCGACTGGACATATTGGTTATCAGAACCATCGTGGACAAAGGAAGAAGCGGTTCTTTTAGTTTATGGGCTCAATCCTATTCAACTTTACCAAGTTGATATTAACAAAGATTACAAAAGCACGTGCGAACCTTTTATTAAGTTTTGCAAACGAACTATAGAAGAATCCGGCACACCCTATTATTGGCTAAATAAGTTCAATATAGAGGGTTATTTAGATAGTGTCCCAACAGGCGTTCGCGAGTGGCTTGCTCAACAAATTGAACACACCCAGTTAGAACCGCAAGCCGAAGCAGTTGATATTGGCGCGGATAATAAAGACGAAACAAAAGCAAAAGAACGCGAATTAACTAAATGGATGCGCGAAACTTGGATTGCTGAGGATAAGCCCGGCGGTACAGCCTTCTTTAATGCGTTAAAGAAATACGTCAATGAAAATGGCAGCCCAATTGTTGAACATTACACTGCCGGAAAAAAAGGCGCTGGTATTCGATGGAATACTGGAAACGCAACCAATCATATGACAAAAAAGACGATTCAAACAAAAGTGAGTGAATACAAGAACAGCCTACAACAAAACAGTGTCAATAGGAAAGATGGGCAATAATTCCCTGTAAGTTTCCCGCTAACATTCCCGCTTTCCCTATTGGCTGAGCGGGAAAAAACAGGGCTTTAAATACTTATACCGCAACGACGCGGTGACTATTAAGAGTATTTAAAATGCCAACATTTTTAACTGTAAAACAATTCACCGAAAACCAGCCCGCATTTACCCCAGGCGGCCTTCGTGCCTGGATATTCAACGAACACACTAACGGCCTTGCTAAGTCCGGCGCAATTGTTCGCATAGGCCGAAAGGTGCTGATTGATAACGCCAAATTCTTTGCTTGGATTGAAGCGCAAAACCAAGGGGCTAAATAATGAGAGCCCCAACATTCCCACGAATCAACACCTTAACAGGCCGCGCTTTAATGCGCCTTGTGACCGGGCAGCAATTTACACACCGAGATTTTCAGAACGAAACCGCAAGCTATCGACTAAGCAGCTATATCGAATCATTAAGAAATCGTCACGGCTGGCCTATTGAAACTAAGGAGGAAACAGCACCAACCAACGACCCCACCGGACGCAATGCAACTTATGGGCGTTATCTAATTGAACCCGAAATTTTGAATAGGTTTCGGGCTGAACTGGGCGAACGATTAGACAGATTTATAGAAGCAGTAAGACGCTTTGAATCGAAGGGGGGCTAATGACTAACTACATTAAAAAGGCCGCTGAATTGCTCGAACAACCGGCGGCCAATATCAAAAAACTGCAAAATCATTTTACATCAATCATAGGAAGAGCCAAGGCCGAATTTGTAAAGCTTGCGGCTTGGTTATCAATTGCTGGTGGTGTGTAAATGATGACACTATCCGATTCAATGAGGGCGGCAGGCTTTGAGCCGCCCGACTCTATTACCCCCGGCAAAACCACCCGCTTTCCTACCAATGGCAAGCGCTCTGATTTATCCGGCTGGGTTCACTTGTTTGCTGACGGCCAAGGGGCGGTTTTTGGTTGCTGGCGTTCCGGCGAACAGCACACCTGGCAAGCTGAGCAAGATAAACCGTTAAATGAACACGAACAAGTTACATTCAAAAGTAAATTAAAAGCAGCCAAGAAAGCCGCTCATTTAGAACGTGAGGCCGGATATAAGCAAGCAGCAGTAAAAGCGTTAGCAGAATGGAACGCGGCTAGTCCCGCTAGTGAATCACACCCGTATTTAATGCGCAAAGCTATCAAGCCGCACATGGCGCGAATTGATGCTAACGGCTGGTTATTGGTTCCGGTCTATGGTGGTGGTGACGAGCTGCAAAGCTTGCAACGTATCGCACCAGACGGCCAAAAACGCTTCTTTAGCGGCGGTAAAATGCGCCATGGTCATGTCTTTATAGGTAGCGTGGAAAACGGCGCTACCTTGCTCTTATGTGAGGGGTTCGCCACTGGTGACACCCTTTATAGGGCAACAGGTCACGCGGTCTGTGTATGCTTTTCGGCTGGTAATCTACGCGGCGTGGCGGAGCTGATTAGAAAACGTTACCCGTTAGCCAAGATTTTAATATGTGGTGATGATGACACTAACACGGCTGGCAATCCTGGACGCACCAAGGCCACGGAAGCAGCGCAAGCTGTCGCAGGCAAGGCAGTATTCCCGGCGTTTAGTAACGAGGCTGGCGGTGATTTTAACGACCTTGAACAGTTGGAAGGATTGGACGCAGTAAAAACGCTGTTCGATATGGTGCAATTGCCAGTCGTGCAATCTTCGTTCAACCGCCCGGCATTGTCTGGCACTGATTCAAGGGACGGCACCGACAGCACCCGTCCATTATCTGAACTGGGCAACGCTGAGCGGTTACTTGATGCCCATGCCGGTAATCTTCATTACATCCATGACGCTAAAGCGTGGTTGCATTGGTCGGGTGAGGCGTGGCAATGGGATGTTGACGGCGCGGCTGTGCGTGGATTGGCGGCAAAGTTGCCACAACAGATATACAACGAAGGCGGCCTACATTTGGCCGATGCTGAGCATTTCGCGAAGTGGTCAAGAAGGTCACAGGAAGAGCGCATCATTAAAGCGGCCACGTCACTTTTAGAATACTTTGAGCAAGTACGCTTACCGCTGGCGTTAGTTGATGCCGATTTATTTAGCATTGGAATTGATAACGCTAGACAGGTGATTAACCTTAAATCCGGGATTGCTCGACCGGCAAGGCAAAGCGATTTTATTACTAAAGCATTGAAGGTTGATAAGTTGGGTGAATCATCCAAGGCGGTGCGGTGGTTGGAGTTTTTAAACCAGGTCTTCAATGACGACGTGGAGTTAATCGACTGGATAAAACGTTGGTGCGGCTACTTGCTGACCGGTTCCACGTCTGAACAAATGTTTGTGTTTTGTTTTGGCATGGGGGCCAATGGGAAAAGCGTATTGGCTGACACGCTTCGGTTCATTATTGGTGACTATGCCCGTGCTATTGCCTCTGAAACCTTAACCGAGTCAAAGAGGCAAGCAGGCAGCGCAACGCCAGACCTTGCCGAGTTAATCGGCGCACGTTTAGCGATGAGCGCGGAAACCGAGGACGGCGCGGCGTTGGCTGAATCGTTGGTGAAGTCGCTTGTGGCTGGCGACACTATGGCTGTGCGTAAACTTTACACGGCACAGGTGCAGTTCACCCCACAATTTAAACTGATGATGTTGGGCAATCACAAACCCATTATAAAGGGCAGTGATTACGGCATTTGGCGGCGTGTGAGACTGGTTCCATTTAAGCGCACATTTAAACCAGAAGAACGCGACCCGGCACTATTGGACAAACTGAGAGCAGAAGCGCCGCACATCCTGGCATGGATGGTTGAAGGCTGTTTGGACTGGCAACGCAGAGGATTAAAGGACACCCCGGCCACCATAGCCCAAGCGACCGGCGACTATCAGGAAGAACAGGACTTGATTGGTTCCTGGTTGTCTGAGTGCTGCAAGCTGTCACCAAGCAATGAATCATCCTCAACAGAGCTTTATGCCAACTATAGAAACTGGTGTTTAGATAATGGGTTGAAGCCTAATAGCAACGTGGCATTAAGCCGCCGATTATCTGAACGTGGGTTTTATAGCCGCAAGTCCAACGGTAAAAGGCTTTGGTCTGGAATATCCACCGACAATTCTGCTAACGATTCGGGTTATTCAGGGAGTTATAGAGAAGCGAGCGGACGATAAAACAGTGCTCAAGTGCTCTTTTAACCCTGTTTTCATAAAGTCCCTATAGAAACAGTAATAAGGAGACTTTTGTAAAAGTGCCCTAAATGAGCACTTGAGCACTGGAAGTAAAAAACAGGCCATTGCTTATATGGTGAAAAAACAATTTAACGCCGCAATCCGGCATGGAAAATAAAATGAACATAGAACAATTTGAAGAGTTACTTGTGAGATTCCAAGGTATCGTTGAGGAACATGGCGCAAAATCTAAAGAAACTGAACAAGTTCTAAACGAAATCGCAAAGCTTGATAACCAAGATATGACGCCGGAACATATTGCAGTATGGCGAAAACTTGGCATGTTACCAACGCCTGCGCCCAGCCCTATGAGTTTGGCGCTGGCGGCATATCAAGAAATCATTAAGACTTTTGGCGAAGATTCACCGGAGGCAACCGTTGCATTCTTAAACATGCTTGATATTGCACCGCCAGAATATTTAGACGCGGCACACCAGGTCACAGAAGAAATGTTTGGCATGCCTAATTCAATCGGTGTTACTGAGGATGGCGAGTCACTATATGCACTCAACGACATAGCGGAAAAGTTAGATATTTCTGTTGATGACGCCACTAAGAAAATGTTTGAACTAGAAACCATCACTGGCAAGAAACTTCATTATAAAGGGCAGCGTTTTTCTGTTCATTGATTGATGTTTTTGTACTGACAAGCCCACCCCTGAACATGAAAATGCACTGAACTTAGCAGAGATTTAACACTATGCCGACACCAAAGTTTAAACCTGGAATATCAGGAAACCCTAATGGACGACCTAAAGACAAAACCCCGGCAACCGTACTTCGAAAATCCATTGCAGACGATATGCCGGAAATTATCAAAACCTTAGTAGGCTTAGCCAAAGGTGGAGATGTAGCAGCGGCAAAAGTATTGCTTGATAGGATATGCCCAGCACTCAAACCGCAAGCTATGCCTATCAGTTTGCCCACGAATGGAACACTTACTGAACAGGGCAACGAAATCATCAAGGCAACCATGGCCGGACAAATTCCACCGGATGTTGGCAGCCAGTTAATAACGGCGCTTTCAAACCAAGGTAAGCTGATTGAATTGCAGGAAATGGCCGACCGATTACAACGCCTTGAAAAAATGCTGGAGTCCAGAACATGAAGCCAAGCCAAGTAAACAAGCTTTATTCAAAGCTAACACCGCACGAACAAGCCGCCTTAGCTTTTGAGGCGGCTGTCCGATTGAATGGAAACGAAGTCGATGCAATTCTGGAACAGGTCGAGCGCAAAACCTATATAACGCTTCATGCTGATTACCACCGCCGCGCCTATGGCTTGCAATTCCTAGCCGGTCAATATGGTATTGAGTATTGGAAAAATCGGGCACTGATGTTACTTGCTTGCGATAAATTCGATAAAGGCGAGCAACAAGGGGAACAAATTGCTAATCAATTCTTTAACAAAACAGTAGCGTTAGAGCTGGCGCTGATAGAAGTATGCAAGCAGCTAGGTGTAGATGTTGAAGCCATTAAAAAAATGGCTGGTTGCTTACCGGATGAATTCAAAGGCTATGACTTGCCGGAAGTTGATTCCGAATTGATAAAGCAATATGTAGATATGTTTTCAGGCTTGATTGTCTGAACAAAAAAGCCGATTGTCTCAGCCCCCCGAGAAAGCTGGCTTGTTCTTAATTTCACGGGTCTAACTCACAAGGACAGCATTCTAACCAGTCGTGTTTTTTTCGATGCTACTATGCCAAGAACTACCGAGCCGAAAAGCCAAATAGTAGCTGGTAGAGGAACAGGTGAAGCTACGCCTATTTTTCCATTGGAAATCGGATGATTACTTGTGTTAATAAAGTGGTAACCAAATAGCTCAACATAACCGCCATCATAAATTTCTAAGAAAGTAAAAGGGTCATTCGGGTTATCTAATGGCACCGGAATGTTTGGGAAAAGATTAGTGTACAAGTCAACAACATCACCATGCTCGTTCGTTCTTATCATTATGTTACCTGAATAACTAGCCCCACTTCCTCCCTTGATATAGAGGGGCTTAGTTGCGTCGGCTACATAAGTTACCTCAGTAAGAATATTTGTTTGAGCTCCACTACTAAGGGTTACGCTTAAGTTTTTTACCGTGCCAGCACCAGGAAAATAGTAGCTATTCGGTATTATGGCCGAGCTTTCAATATCAAATCCACCCGAAAGTGGTCTGATACCATAGCTAAAATCTACTTGGTGAAAATCAATTTCGTAGTGAATTAGTCCTGCTTGTGCGGCAGATGCTTTAAAGCTAATAATTACTAAAAGAGCCAAACGAACAAAACAGGTTGAAAAAATAGGCATTTCATCATTCCATGGTTTTAAGGGTTTAAGGCCGATAAACATGCGGCTTTTTTGTGTCCAAAATTCGGCAAGTGTTGCGGGTGTTTTATGGCTTTTTATTTTCAACTGCAACGTGAGTGCAACGTGAAGAATTCTATGCATAAAAAAAGGACTCGGTTAATAACCTAAGTCCTTGAATTTTATGGTGGGTCGCATGCGATTCGAACGCATGACCATCGCATTAAAAGTGCGGTGCTCTACCGGCTGAGCTAGCGACCCAGTAAAGAATGCCTATTATATAAGTAATATTGGAAAAAGCAACGTTTACTTTAAATATGAAGCACAATATTTAACTTGATTAGCTAGATGCTTCAGCTAACCGAAGCCATTCAGCCGGACGAGGCCCAATGGCAACGGCCGCGACCAGTAGCCTGGTTGGCAGTGTATCGAGTTGGAAGCGCCGGTTGAATCGATATGCGAACGCTGCCAA
>JAUYMX010000604.1 GCA_030699345.1 Methylococcaceae bacterium | reverse complement strand
GAAGTTATGAAGGACGCCTACACGCAACTTGATCAGCCGGATTTAGCTCAAGATGTCGCTCGAGTTTACGATCTCAACTTCCCTAATGGCCCGCCTGTGCCTGAACACAAAGACGCCACTTTCTCGCACAAAGTATGGGATTTTATTGGTTTGGAAAAATAACAATACTTTTTAAAAATCTTTGATTCAAATAAAAAGGGCGGGACCTCTTATGAGATCCCGCCCTTTTTCGCCCAATTAAAAATCCTTAGCCTTTGACTTTCTTTTCCAGCTGGGCCTGGGTTAAGTGCCTGACATCCTCACCCTTGACCATATAAATCAAATGCTCGCAGATATAGCGAGCGTGATCGCCGATTCTTTCTAAGGCGCGCACTGTCCAAAGTATGTCCAAAGTACGCGTAATGTTGCGAGGATCTTCCATCATCTGAGTAATCAGCTGCCTTAAGATGCTGGCATATTCCTTATCAACATTTTCATCACGACCGGTAATCTCGGTAATGGTGTCGATGTTCATTCTGGCAAAGGCATCCAAGGCTTCATGCAACATCTCTTTAACCAAATCGGCCATGTGTTGTAATTCGTAATAATCATCACGCTTGCCTATCGAGTCTGACAGATGGATAGCCATATTGGCGATACGCTCAGCCAAATCACCGACACGCTCCAACTCGTTAATCACTTTGATAACGGTCAGCAACAACCGTAAATCAAATGCAGCCGGTTGCCGTAACGCCAAAATCTGGCAGCTTTCCAGATCGATAGCCATTTCCAGTGAGTCAACCTGATTATCTTGTTTGATAACCTGCTCGGCCAACTCTATATCCCCGGTAGTAAATGCCTTAACGGCCAGTTCGATCTGTTGCTCAACCAGACCGCCCATGGTTAATACTTTATTGCGTAAATCTTCCAGTTCCTTATTGAACTGCTCAGAAATATGATGACCTATTTTGCTATTGTCCATGCGTGCTCCTAATTAACCGTAGCGTCCGGTGATGTAATCTTCTGTTTGTTTTTTCACGGGCTTGGTAAACAACTGGCTCGTCGCACCCATTTCAATCAATTCGCCCATATACATAAACGCGGTGTAGTCTGATACACGCGCCGCTTGCTGCATATTGTGGGTAACAATAACGATGGTGTATTTCTCTTTAAGCTCGTTGATCAGCTCTTCAATTTTTAGTGTTGAAATTGGATCCAACGCTGACGCCGGTTCATCCAACAATAATACTTCAGGTTCTATCGCAATGGCCCGGGCAATTACCAATCGTTGCTGCTGACCGCCTGATAAGCCTAAGGCGTTATCATGTAAGCGATCTTTCACTTCATCCCAGAGCGCCGCGCCACGCAACGCATTTTCAACCGTTTCTTCGAGTATGCGTTTGTCATTGATGCCCTGAATACGTAGCCCGTAACAAACATTTTCAAAAATGGATTTAGGGAATGGATTGGGTTTTTGGAACACCATGCCGACGCGTCTCCGCAGCGCTGCGACATTGACCGATTTGTCATAGATATTTTCGTTATCCAGCAAAATTTGGC
>JAUYMX010000049.1 GCA_030699345.1 Methylococcaceae bacterium | reverse complement strand
AGGTTCTGTTTCAATAATACGTGTTAAATCTTCGGCTCTAGCATTGTCGTCATGCGTGAGTTTAAGTAATTTGACGGCAACAGAAGGCACTAATTGTAGGTAATTAATTTCCTGCTTAAGAATGGAACGGGCTGCGCTACGTATGTTTTCCAAAGCGTCCCTGTCATCATCAGTCATTACGTTACCTTAATCTGCTTATTGTAAATTTACGCTACTATCATCTTGCATTGGCATCGCAAAGCTTAATCAATAGCCATATAAATTCCGAGAATTATCGTGCAGAATTTTTAATATTTTTTATTGCTTGCTGATTTGGCTAGCCTTTAAGAACTTACAAAAAATTAAAGGCGGGGCGAATAGAGACCGGCAAGTATAGTTAAGCCAGGATATTGATTCAACAAAGCCAGAGCATATATTAACCAGGGCAGAGGAATGCAAAAGTTTCTGAATAGTGTTGGATGGATTACAATGCACGGCTATAACCACGACAGAGCAGAAAATATGGGGCTTTTATCCTACTTTTTTGTTGGGTTGTTTTGTGAACTAATCCTAAAGTGAGCAGATGAAAAAATTAAAATGCGCTGTTATCGGTACGGGGTATCTGGGTAAATTTCACGCGGAAAAATACGCCTCATTACCTGATTGTGAATTGGTTGCGGTAGTTGATACCAATGAAATCGCAGCGAAAACCGTTGCTGAAAAATTTGGCGCGCAAGCGTTGACCGATTACAAGTCCTTGTTAGGTAAAGTTGATGCCGTCAGTATTGTTGTGCCGACAACTCTGCATCATGTGGTTTCCAGAGACTTTCTAAATGCCGGTGCGCATGTGTTAGTTGAAAAACCGATAACAGTGACTGTTGCAGAAGCCGATGAGCTGATCGCGATTGCCAAGGAGAAAGCCTTGATTTTACAGGTTGGTCATCTGGAAAGATTTAACCCGGCCGTGTTGGGTTTAGACAAAGAAGAGAAACCTTTGTTTATCGAATCACATCGCTTATCACCGTTTAATCCACGGGCCAATGACGTCAGTGTCGTATTGGATTTAATGATTCATGACATCGACATTATCCTGGCCCTGGTGGATTCTGAAGTTGAACGCATTGATGCCAGCGGTACTCCTGTTTTGACTCAGGGCACAGACATTGCCAATGCCAGGATAACGTTTAAAAATGGCTGCGTAGCCAACGTCACTGCAAGCAGAATCAGTTTGAAGATGGAGCGCAAAATGCGCATGTTCAAACCAAACTCTTATGTTTCTGTGGATTTTCAAAATCGTGTATTGGTTAAACACCGCACGGGCAAGAAAGAAATGTTTCCAGGGATTCCAGAAATTGAAACGGAAGAGTCAGTTTTTGAAAGCGGAGATGCATTGTTGGAAGAGATTAAACATTTCGTTGATTGTATCCATACCGGAAAAAATCCTCTTGTTTCCGGTGAAGCAGGGAAAAGAGCATTGGAAACCGCAATTCAGATTACTCGATTATTAGGCGATAAAGCCTAGTTCATCCCCATTTTTTTGATTCATATAAAGGCAATAAAAGCATGATACCGATGGTAAACCTTAAGGCTCAATACGCCGAAATTAAAGACGAAGTTGAGCGTGGGCTGGCTGAAACAATAGAGAATTGCTCATTTATCTTGGGGCCGAATGTTCAAGCATTTGAAAAAGAAGCGGCTAGTTACTTAGGTGTTAAACATGCCATTGGGGTGGCTTCAGGTACTGATGCACTGCATTTGGCTTTAATTGCAGAAGGTATTGGTGCAGGTGATGAAGTAATCACCACAGCGTTTACCTTTATAGCTACCGCAGAAGCAATCAAATATGTGGGTGCTGTTCCGGTCTTTGTCGATATTGATCCTAAGACTTTCAATATTTCGCCGGAAGCCATTGCCAAAGCCATTACGCCAAAAACTAAAGCTGTGATGCCCGTGCATTTGTTTGGTCAGCCTGCTGACATGACGAAAATTGCTGCGCTGTGTGAACAACATAATCTTAAGTTAATCGAAGATTGCTGCCAGTCATTTGGGGCAACGATTAATGGCAAACAGACCGGTGCGATTGGGCATGCCAGTGGCTTCAGTTTCTTTCCCAGCAAAAACTTGGGTGCATTTGGTGATGGCGGTTTGGTCACCACCAATTCAGATGAAACTGCAGCAAAAATTAAGCAATTGCGTAATCATGGCTCAGACGTGCGTTATTACCATGATGTGATTGGTTACAACAGTCGCCTTGATGAGATGCAGGCGGTAATTTTAAGAGCCAAATTAAAACGCATTGATCAATACAACGAAAAACGTCGCCATGTTGGACGTTTGTATTCACAACTGATGGCCGATTTACCGCTGACTACACCTTTTGAAGATGGCTTAGGCGAACACGTTTATCACCAATACACGTTGTTGTGCGATCGTCGGGATGAGGTATTAAAAGCCCTGCAAGATAAACAAATTGGCTGTGCGATCTATTATCCTGTACCACTGCATCAACAAAATGTCTTTAAACAAGAATGCGCAGGCGTAAGTTTGCCGGTAACAGAAGCCGTTGCCGCCAAGTGTTTTTCATTACCTATTTGTCCGTATCTTGAAGATGACACCATCAGAGAAATCGTTGCTGTTATTCGCGGTGTGTTAACAGCGTAAATTAATTTGCGGTGATGTTATTAAGGCCGACTTTACGTCGGCCTTTTGTTTGGTTCTCTTTTTAAAGGCTTTTATTTTGGATGATCACAAACCCTTAACAGTGATGTTCAGTGCTGGAGAGTCTTCCGGTGAGCAACATGCTGCCAATATGTTTCTGGAGCTAAAAAAGCAATGTCCGAACATTAAAGGTATTGGCATGGGCGGCGCCAAGATGGCTCAGGCTGGGATTGAAATTCGTTATGACTCAGCAAATATTGCGGTCATCGGTGTGGTTGAGGTGCTCAAACATTACGGCGAAATTCGCCGAGCTTTGACGGCGATGAAGCAGCTGCTTGCTGAGCAACGGCCTGATTTGTTGGTATGTGTGGATTACAAAGAATTTAATTTTAAATTAGCAAGATATGCCAAGCGCATAGGCATAAAAGTGTTGTTTTATGTCAGTCCGCAAGTGTGGGCCTGGCGGCCGGGTCGGGTAAAGGCTTATGGCAAAGTGATCGATATGATGGCTGTGATCTTTCCGTTTGAAACAGAGTATTACAATGCCGAACATGTACCGGTACGCTATGTCGGTCATCCATCGGTGGATAAGGTACATCCCCTGCATTCAAAAACAGAAGATTTAGTGAGTTTTCAGTTAAATCAGCAAAATCCTATTGTCGGTTTGTTACCGGGTAGTCGTGCGAACGAAATCAAACGTATGTTGCCGGTCATGCTGTCGGCCGCTGAACAATTGCTGGTTAGTTTTCCAGGGATTCAGTTTGTTTTACCGCAAGCTGATTCAATATCGGATGCTTTGCTTCAGGATTATTTAAAGTCATCAAACATTAACGTCACCGTAGTTAAAAATCAGCCTTATGATGTTATTCAATGCTGCGATGCGGTAATGACCACTTCCGGCACTGCGACGCTGGAAATTTCATTGTTGACCGTGCCCATGGTAATTGTCTACAAACTGGCGACAAGTACCTATTGGTTAGGGCGTTGGCTGGTAAACATTCCTTTTATTGGTTTGCCTAATATTATTGCCGGTAAAGCCATCGTCAAAGAGCTGATTCAGCATGAAGCTACGCCGAAAAATTTAGCAGTAGAAGTGCGGCGCATTTTGTCGGATGATCAATATGCCGCCCAAATGCGTGAAAATTTAAGCCAGGTTAAGCAGTTATTAGGGCAAGGTGGCGGCTCAAAAAACATGGCAAACTTGGCTTTGGAAATGTTGCAGCAGGAAAGGTCTGAACTTACCACCAGGTAAATCAAAGCTACCCGAAATAATGGGCTCTATGTGATAATAAAAAGTTAGAAATGATACTTTTTTCTCGTTAACTTACCGGTCAAAAATTATGGATGAAAATAAAAAGAAAGCTTTAGGCGCTGCACTGATGCAGATCGAAAAGCAGTTTGGCAAAGGTTCCGTCATGCGCATGGGTGACGTTACTGCTTCTCGTGATATAGACGTAGTTTCTACCGGTTCGTTAGGCTTGGATATTGCACTGGGCGTTGGTGGACTTCCGCGTGGTCGCGTCATTGAAATTTATGGTCCGGAGTCTTCAGGTAAAACCACACTGACTCTTCAAGTAATTGCAGAAATGCAAAAGCTTGGCGGCACTGCTGCATTCGTTGATGCCGAGCATGCATTGGACCCAGGTTATGCCGAAAAAATCGGCGTTAATGTCGATGATTTGCTGGTTTCCCAGCCTGATACTGGCGAACAGGCGCTTGAGATTACTGATATGTTGGTGCGCTCCGGTGCAGTAGACGTGGTTGTCGTTGATTCCGTGGCGGCCTTAACACCTAAGGCGGAAATTGAAGGCGACATGGGCGATTCGCACATGGGCCTGCAAGCACGCTTAATGTCGCAAGCGCTAAGAAAGTTGACCGGCAATATCAAACGTTCGAATACGCTGGTTATTTTCATTAACCAAATTAGGATGAAAATTGGCGTGATGTTCGGCAGTCCGGAGACCACTACCGGCGGTAATGCGCTTAAGTTTTATGCGTCGGTACGTCTTGATATTCGCCGCATCGGTTCGGTTAAAAAAGGCGATGAAGTCATTGGCAACGAAACCCGCGTAAAAGTCGTAAAAAATAAAGTCGCCCCACCTTTTAGACAAGCCGAGTTTGAAATTTTATACGGCGAAGGCATCTCCTTTTATGGCGAGCTGGTAGATTTGGGTGTCAGTTACGGTTTTATTCAAAAAGCGGGTTCTTGGTACAGCTATGGCGATGAAAAAATAGGTCAAGGCAAGGACAACGTTAAGCTCTTTCTTAAAGAACATCCTGATAAAGCTAAGGAAATTGAAGCCAAGATCAGAGCCGAGGCATTTAGCAAACCTCCGGTCATTACTCAGATTGAAGAACTGGACGACGTCGAATAAGGATTGACAGGGCTTGTGGAGGAAAGGGCTAAGCAAATAGAGGACGTTTGTTTGCGGTTGTTAACGCAAAGAGAACATAGCCAAAAGGAATTGCTGGATAAATTAGCGCTAAGAGGATTTACCAAGGAAGACGTGCTGCCAGTTGTTGAAGATCTAGCCGATAAAGGTTGGCAAAGCGACATCAGATATGCCGAAAGTTATGCTCGCTCTCGTATTATGAAAGGCTACGGACCGGTTCGCGTAGCTTATGAACTGAAACAAAATGGCGTTGAAATAAACACTCTCGATCAAATTGTTCAAACCGTTGCCGGCAGCTGGATGGGTTTGATTGAGCAGGTTTATGACAAAAAATATCAGCAAGATAGATTGTTAAGTCGCAGCGAATGGGCAAAACGTAGCCGATTCCTGGTACAGCGTGGCTTTTCCTTCGAAATGGTTAATGCCTTATTTGATCAGCTGCAGATTAAATTTTTATAACATTGTTTTAAAAAATCACTAAACACTATGAAGAACATGACCAGCGCTCAGCTGCGCGCCGCATTTTTGGAGTTTTTTCGCGAGCGCGGCCATTCCATACAACCCTCAAGCTCATTGATACCTGGCGACGATCCAACACTGCTATTTACCAATGCCGGTATGGTGCAGTTTAAGGATGTATTTTTAGGTAGAGAACATCGCGATTATAACAAGGCTGTCACTAGCCAACGTTGTGTCAGAGCGGGCGGCAAACACAATGATCTAGAAAATGTCGGCTATACCGCAAGGCATCACACCTTTTTTGAAATGCTGGGTAACTTCAGTTTTGGTGATTATTTTAAAAAAGAAGCCATTCATTTTGCTTGGGACTTTTTAACCAAAGAGCTGGAAATCCCTGCCGAAAAATTATGGATTACCGTTTTTGATGAAGATTTGGAAGCCGAAAAAATTTGGCTGGAAGATGTCGGTGCTGATAAAACCCGGTTTTCAAGAATCGGCGCCAAAGATAATTTCTGGTCCATGGGCGATGTCGGTCCTTGTGGCCCGTGTACTGAAATCTTTTATGACCACGGTTCTGATATAGCTGGCGGGCCTCCGGGTTCACCTGAAGAAGATGGTGATCGTTACATTGAAATCTGGAACTTAGTGTTCATGCAATACGACCGTTCCGCTGATGGTACGTTAACGCCATTGCCTAAGCCTTCGGTGGATACCGGTATGGGCTTAGAGCGTATTGCCGCTGTGTTGCAAGGAGTTCATAGTAATTACGAAATCGATTTGTTCCAAAATTTATTGAAGGCTGCGGCTGCTTTGGTCGGCACCAACGATACGACACTAAGCTCATTACGAGTTATTGCTGATCATATTCGTTCCTGTGCATTCTTGATTGCCGACGGCGTGCTACCTTCCAACGAAGGTCGCGGCTATGTGGTGCGTCGTATTATTCGCCGAGCCATTCGTCACGGCTATCAATTAGGTGTTCGCGAAACATTCTTCTACAAGCTGGTTGAGCCACTTGTCCATGAAATGGGGGAGGCTTATCCCGAGTTAAAACAAGCTCAAGCCCAAGTTGAACGTGTGTTGAAAAAAGAAGAAGAGCGTTTTGCCGAAACTCTCGAGCAAGGCATGAAGATTCTGGAAGCTTGCATTGCCAAATTGGACGATTCTGTTATTCCAGGTGAGGTTGTGTTTCAGTTGTATGACACCTATGGTTTTCCAGTCGATTTGACTGCTGATGTAGCTCGGGAAAATCATTTAACTGTCGATCATGAAGGTTTTGAAACTGCTATGTCCGCCCAGCGTGAACGTGCACGCTCAGCCAGCAGTTTCGGTGCTGATTATGATCAAGATATAAAGCTGGACAGCCAAACCGAATTTACCGGTTACGAACATTTACAAGACCAAGCAAAGATTGTCGGCTTATTTAAAAAAGGCCAGCCGGTCGATAACTTGCAAGATGGTGATGAAGGTATTGTCGTTCTGGATAAAACCCCATTCTATGGCGAATCGGGCGGTCAGGCTGGCGATAACGGAACTATCGAAGCTGATGGGGCCGTATTTAAAGTATCAGATACTCAAAAGCAGGGCGGTAACCTGTTTTTGCATAAAGGTAGATTGGTGTCCGGCAGCTTGCAGCAAGATCAGTCCGTTGTGGCCCATGTTAATGCTGAAGACAGAAAGGCGACTGAGTTAAACCATTCCGCAACCCATTTGTTGCATGCTGCCTTAAGACAGTTATTGGGGGAGCACGTTACTCAAAAAGGTTCATTAGTAAATCCGGAAAGATTGCGTTTTGACTTTGCTCATTTTGAACCGGTAACGGCTTCGGAAATTGCGACGATCGAACGCGTGGTTAACGAGCAGATTCGTTTGAATAATCCGGTGGCAGCACAAGTCATGGCTAAAGAAGACGCTGTCAAAGCCGGGGCAATGGCGCTATTCGGCGAAAAATACGGTGATGAAGTTAGAGTCTTGAAAATCGGTGAATTCTCTACTGAGCTTTGCGGGGGCACGCATGTCGATCGGGCTGGTGACATCGGTAGCTTTAAAATAATTAGCGAAACCGGTGTGGCCGCTGGAGTACGCCGAATTGAAGCAGTGACCGGTGGTGCTTGTATCGAATGGTTGGAAAGCCGCGATCAGGCTCTCGCCAGCATCGCTGGCTTGGTGAAAAGTTCTCCGGATAAAGCTCCGGAAAAAGTCGAGCAACTGTTAGAAAAAAACAAATTACTCGAAAAACAACTGGAACGATTACAAGCAAAACTGGCAAGTGCAGCGGGTGGCGAACTGGTTGGTAAAGCTGTTGATGTCGATGGCATAAAAGTATTGGCTGTTAAGCTGGATGATGTCGACAGCAAATCGTTACGCGACTTGGTCGATCAGCTGAAGAATAAATTAGGTAGTTCTGCGGTTGTGTTGGCTGTAGTTGAGGGTGACAAAGTCAGTTTGACAGCCGGTGTTTCCAAAGATGTGATGGGAAGAGTTAAAGCAGGTGATCTGGTTAACTTTGTGGCCACTAAAGTCGGCGGTAAAGGCGGTGGCAGGCCTGATTTAGCACAAGCTGGTGGTAATGATCCGTCAGGGCTTGTAGCCGCTTTGGCGCAAGTATCTGGTTGGGTAAAAGAACAATTAGGTTAATAAAGGCCAAAGAAGGTTAATAAAGCATGGCATTGTACGTTTATAAATTTGGCGGCACTTCGGTCGGTACGGTCGAACGTATTAAAGTAGTCGCTGAGAAAGTCAAAAAAGCCCACGATGCGGGTGATAAAATTGTGGTTGTGGTTTCAGCAATGAGCGGAGAAACCAATCGATTGGTGGGGTTGGCGAAAGAAATGCAGGCTCAACCGACCGATCGGGAATTGGATGTGCTGCTATCTACCGGCGAACAGGTCACTATTGCTTTGTTATGCATGGCACTACATAGCTTGGGCTGCGATGCTAGTTCCTATACGGGTTCTCAGGTCAAAATTCTTACCGACAGTAGCTTCACCAAAGCCAGAATTCGTGACATTGAAAGCGCCAAAGTGCATGCAGATCTCAATGCCGGCAAGGTAGTTGTGGTCGCTGGATTTCAAGGCGTTGACGAATTAGGCAATATTACTACTCTGGGCAGAGGTGGGTCTGATACCACAGCAGTCGCATTAGCTGCAGCCTTAAAGGCTGACGAGTGTCACATCTACACTGATGTTGATGGTGTTTACACTACTGACCCTCGCGTTGAGCCGAAAGCACGCAAACTTGATAAAATTACTTTTGAAGAAATGTTGGAACTGGCTAGCTTAGGCTCAAAAGTTTTGCAAATCAGGTCGGTTGAGTTTGCCGGTAAATATAATGTTGCTTTAAGAGTTTTGTCATCATTTACAGAAGGTAAGGGCACGCTCATTACCTATGAGGAATCACAAATGGAAAGTGCTTTAATATCTGGAATAGCTTTTAATCGCGATGAAGCGAAGTTAACTATCACTGGAGTACCTGATTTGCCCGGTATTGCCTTCAAAATTTTGGGGCCTATCGCTGATGCTAATATCGAAGTTGATATGATTGTGCAGAATATTGCTGATGATAAAACAACAGATTTTACATTTACAGTGCATCGTAACGATTATCAAAAAGCTAAAGGCTTACTGGAAAATATTTGTACTGAATTAGGCGCTAGAAAAGTCACTGGTGATGACAGTATCGTAAAGGTTTCTATTGTAGGGGTCGGTATGCGTTCTCACGCTGGCATTGCCAGTACCATGTTCAAGGCACTGGCTGATGAAAGAATTAATATCAGAATGATTGCAACATCGGAAATTAAAATATCCGTCGTTGTTGATGAAAAATATTTAGAGTTGGCTGTCAGGGTTCTGCATTCAGCATTTAACTTAGATAAAGAAGCAAACGTATAAGTTTTTTTATCAAACAAAGCTGTTATAATTGCCAATCTTAGTTGTGTGCCGACTTATAATGTGGGCCGGTGTTTAATAAATAATAGGGAGTTACCATGCTTATATTGACTCGTAGGGTGGGGGAGACTTTAATGATCGGTGATGAAGTTACCGTCACTGTTCTTGGTGTCAAAGGGAATCAGGTTCGCATAGGTGTTAATGCACCAAAAGACGTTTCTGTTCATAGAGAAGAAATATATGAAAGAATCAAAAAAGAACAATCCGGATTATCCGATATTCAAGAATAAAATATTAAGATTTATATATCCAAATTAATTTTATTTATACAATAAAATTTAAATAACGAATTTAAATCTAGCAAAAAAAATAAAATTAAGCGAAAATAGTATTCCAATTTGGAGGGATGGCCGAGAGGCTGAAGGCGCTCCCCTGCTAAGGGAGTATGGGCTTTAACTCCCATCGAGGGTTCGAATCCCTCTCTCTCCGCCAACACTCTAGCTATGTCTTTTTTTCGATAAAAATCAAAGACATAGCTTTTTCTGAATCAGCCCAAAGCGGCGCGAATTTCGGTCATTGTGTAGCACATTTGTGTAGCAAGCAAATATCATTGTTTTACCCCTCAGATTTACCATCTAACGACTTCAAAAACTCGACTTTTTCAGATTTACTTGATCGCTGAAAGTGATCAGCCAGACTTTCGTTTTTACTTTCTCTCTTCAGATAAGCATCAAGGCATTTTTCAAGTAAAACGGTCATGCTTAAACCATCCCTTGCCGCCGTTGTTTTAAATTCACGGTGAAATGATTCAGTAACCCTTGTTGCGAACTGATGAGTTCTACCGGTTTCAAATTTTGAACGACCATCAACAGACATTGAGCCCCCTCTTTAATGACTCGAAAATATAGCAGCTAGAATTATAGCAACAATAAGTGTATGATATTTAATTAAACATTGTTTAATTAAAAAGTGAGTCAAGGAATGACGACCGACACAAAAAAACGCTCTACCTCAAAGGCAATTTCTAAAGTTACATCATGGCGGCATGGTTCCGCCGGTTTCTTTCAATGGCTTGATGATGTTAAGCCATTGGTGCCATCATCAGGGGGCGGCTTTGAGATCTACGAACCCGGCCCACTCGAAAAGTTAGAGATTATCAAGGCCATCGATGGCGATTATAGGACGGTGGTTTTTTGTTGGCCGCGTCGACATGGGAAAACCTTAGTCGCGGCTTTGATAATTGTCTGGCGATTCCTAACCCGCAAAACCCAAACCATCGGCATTATTGCCAACTCAGAAAAACAGATTGTCGATACTGCTTTTAAAACTGTTGCATCAATCTTAAGAAAAACCGAATACACCGCAAGCTTGATCAAGTCAGGTTCTATTGTGATTAGTGACGGCGGCAAAATTGAATATCCTGCACTTGATAACATCATTCGCGGTTATTCAAATAACCCGGCGGCGCTTTACGGAAAAAAGTTAACTATTGCCCAGGTGTCCGAGTTACACGCGGCGGCAAACGATCAAAGCTTCCAGGTTGTAGCAAGTTCCACGATCGACACTGACGACGGCTTAGTATTGGTCGATTCTACAGTGGGCCCGCGTTCGTCCCCTCTGTATATGCTCTATAGCATTGCGGAAAGTGGGGACGATGACACGCTGTTTTTTAGTCACATTCAATATAGAGATTTACAAGACGCTATGGATAAGGCGCCGCACTGGATAAAACCAGCGGCGCTGAAGAGTCGGGCGGCGCAAATGTTGCCGCAAGAATTCGCACAACAGCATCTTAATCAATGGACTAGCGGCCAATCTTCTTTATTTCCGCCGGATGTGCTCGACAAGTGCCGGGACAAATACCGCTTTGATGTTAAGAGCATCACAGGCAACGCCGCCTATATTACCGGGGCCGGTTTAGATAGGGCTTACGGCTTTTCGGTGCATGGTGATAACACAGTGACAACGTGTGTTTTAAAAACCCTTGTCGGTGAAGATGATCATTATTATGTGTTGGCTTCCGACAAGATTAGTTTTTCAAGCGCAGCCGGTATCCGTAAAGCGTTCACCAAATACAAAAAGGACTTTGATCTATCAAGGGCTGCTATTGAGTCTTACAACTCCCAAGATATTGCCGCCTGGTGTGGTGATCAGTCTTTTGAGCATGAAATAGTTCACGCCACCGCTGATAAGCAAGCTAACGCATTCACGGCGCTTTATAACGCGGCCGCCGAAGGTAGGCTTCACATTCACCCAAGCTTTGAAAAATTGCTGGCTGAAATGGAAACCCTCGAATACAGGATTGTTAATAATTCAACCGGCAAAGGTGGGCAACAAGCCCCGCGCTTTGAAGCTGCAAAAGGTTGTCATGATGATCATGTTTACTCTTTCGCGTGGGCGGTCTACAGCTTAAGGGATGTCGAATTAAACCCCTACGAGATTAACGGCATTCATTGTCACGGCACCGGCCCGGCAATCAAGCTTTGTTTGCTCAATGATGGCGAATTGCTCCCACCTTGCGCCGAATCATGCCGAAGCATGTTAACAGCCCACAATTTGTATGGGTCCTATGTTGCACGCGGTAGCACCGCCCCTCTTTCTTTTGATGAATTCATTCAAGTAAAACTTAAGAATATCGGCCCTCATACCGTGCCAAGATAACCTATCTCATTGAAGTAAAAAGAAAATACTTGTAATTAAGTATTTTCTAATATAGTATTATAGCGGCTAGATTTATAGCTACTATATAAGACACTATGTTAGATTTGATAAGCAGTCAGAACACTGAATTTATAAAAATCGTTAAATCATCAACGGCGAGGAAGGCGCGCGCCGATAAGTGGTTGCAGTATTACCACGATCAGCAAAGTGAAGAGACGTTGAAACTAATTAAACAGCGCTGGTCACGCCCGGAAACTTTCCGAGTGTTTCAAGTTAACGCTGTTAAAAAAGTGATCAACAAAAGGGCGAATCTTTACCGATTAGCCCCAAGACGGATGTTTTCCGGCATTGATCAAGTTGCGGCTGATGAAATCTACCGCGCTGGTAATGTCGACATAGTGTTGAAGCGCCTGAGCCGATTAACGAAACTGCTTAAAACAACCGTTTTGCAGGTGGGTTGGATGAATGACCAACTCACTCTATCAGTAGTGACGCCAGCAGTATTGGACGTGCTCTACAGTGACCCACAGACCCCAACAAGGTTTGTAATCACTCACAGGGCACAAAATGACAAGGATGTCACCTATTCAGATTGGACAGCGGGCACCTATACCCGCCGCGACTATCGCGGCAACCCGATAAAGGTAGGCAGCAACCCCAAAGGTTTAAACCCTTACGGGTTGCTTCCGTTTATCTGTCTATTCGACTCGCTCCCAGATGATCAATTCTTTATCCCTGGCGGCAATGACCTCATTGAATCTCAAGAAGCCATCAACGTAGCGTTGAGCAATTTGTGGAGAAGTGTAGAACTTCAGGCACACGGGCAAGCATGGGCGTCTGGTATTCCAGCAGGTGAAGCGCTAGACGTTGGCCCAGAAAGAGCAATCACATTGCCCGAAGGCGGTGCGTTTGGTTTTGCGGCACCGAATAGCCCAATTGTGGACATACTCGCGGCAATTCAATTCGTCATGAGGCAAATCGCAGCATCCAACGATTTATCGGCGGATGTGTTCGACCTTGACCGCCGTTCAGAATCAGGCGCGGCCAAACATGTTGAGCAAATCGACCTAAGAGAAGCCCGGCAAGATGATATTGCACTTTGGCGGCGTTATGAATCCCAGCTTTTCGAGATCATCAAACGAGTTAGCAACACTCATGCCCCCGGAAGTATTCCAGAGAGTGCGCAAGTGTCTGTCGACTTCGCAGAGATGCAAGAAAACCTAACCGAAACAGAGCGGCTTAACAATGCACGGGCAAAGCTTGAAATGGGCGTTTGGTCACCGGTCGACATTCTCAGAACCGAGAACCCGGACGGCTACGCCACCCGAGAAGACGCCGTCGCTGAACTATTAAGACGCAAAGACGAAACCGACTCTATCACCTTACCCCATTAATTTTATGACTACCGAAACAATCGAGCCAACCCTGGAAGTAATTACACCACCGGCGAATGAACCTGACACCCTGGCGGAAATAGACCAACTAAAGGCCCAATTAGCCACACAAGCGGCTGATTTGGACTTTGTTGCTAATGCTGTTTTGGCAAATATCCCAGATGGATTAAAAGCCCTTATTCCTGATGCGTTGTCACTGGCTGAAAAAGTGAAGTGGTTCAACAAAGCACAGGCGGCCGGCTTCCTGATTAAGCCACAAGTGCCGGAAACCGACACTAAAAAACCGAGTTTATTAACTCCAAAAATAGACCCTAGCGAATTACCCCCAATTGCCCGCATGTCTTACGGCTACGGCAAGCAATAACCAATTTTTAAACTAAAGGAATAGAAAATGTTAACAATCTCCGAATGGCAAAAACTTAATCCAACACCACTTGCGAGCGGCGTTGTTGAAATCTTCGCCAGAGAAAACCCAGTATTAGCAAACTTAGGCTTCGTGAATATCGCGGGTAATGCCTTTAAATACAACATCGAACAAACCCTACCCGGTATTGCCTTTCGTGGATTCAATCAATCCTATACAGAGAGCACCGGCGTGATCAATTCGCTGACAGAATCGCTAACTATTTTAGGTGGCGATTCTGATTTAGACATCGCACAAGTAAAAATGGGCACCGCTGACAATGACTCTAGGGCCATTCATGACGCATTGAAGGCGAAGTCTTTAACCTTAAGTTGGTTAAAAACATTTTTTGCCGGTGATAGTGCCGTCGATGTTAACTCGTTCGATGGACTGAATAAGCGCCTAACAGGAAACCAAGTTATTTCAGCAGGCACCAACGGCGCCGCATTAACTCTTGATTTATTAGATCAGTTGATCGACCAAGTAACCGGGAGCCCCACGTTGCTATTGATGAATAAGGCAACCCGTCGAAAGATCGTTGCTTTGGGTCGACAATCTGGCGTTATTACAGTCGGTCGTGATTACTTCGGACGTGAGGTTGATCATTATCAAGGTGTGCCGCTTGGTATCGTTGAAGAGGGTGCAGACGGGTTGCCAATTCTTACCCAAACAGAAACACAAGGCACCTCTAACCTAACTTCAAGCATCTACGCGGTGAAGTTTGGCCCAGATGCGTTGCATGGTATTCAAACCGAACCGCTGAGCGTTCGCGACTTAGGCGAATTGGAAACAAAGCCAGCCTTAAGAACTCGAATCGAATGGTATAGCGGCTTAGTCGTTAGACATCCGAAAGCGGCGGCACGTCTTAAAGGCTTGATCGTTTAAGAGTCTTTAATCTGAGCAATCACAGGGCGGAGTAACCGCCCTGTTTTTTCTGGAAATAATCATGACGATAACATTGGGCGTTAATAGTTTTACACCCGAAACCGAACTTTATAGCTACTTAGACACAAGGCTAAATGGTGACGAATTCGCATACCTAGCGGCGGTTTATGAAGCGGGCAATACGAGCTTAGAAATTGTGCAAATCTTCAATGATATGCGCGGCAAAACATTTTCAGAAATTGAAGCGCATATCATTGCGGCTAGTCTTGACTATGACGCGGCCGCAATTGAAGAAATTTACAACACCCTTACCGCCGGTAAAACCTCAATTCAAATTAAGAACGCCAAGGCGTTGATATTGGCGACACAGTTAATTGATCAGTTCGAGTTCATTGGTAGACCTACCGACACCACACAGGCTCTACAGTGGCCCAGAATAGGCGCTATTGATAGAAACGGCGAAGTAATACCAGATGACACCATTCCAACTGGCATTAAAACAGCGGCCAACGAGCTGGCTTTTTTTCTATTGCGTAACGACATCACCGACCCACAACAGCACAATCATGTTTTCTTATTAACTTCTTATCGTGTCGGTGAATCTCAAAGCACCTTCAGCAAAAGAGAAGATAAAAAACTACCTGATAATGTCATGGATTTATTAAAGCCCTTCTTGTTGAGTAAGTCCGGTTTCTCTTCCGCACTAATGGTTTAATAATGGATGATTTGCCCAGCTTTATTGATGAATACGAACCGCTTATTAAGGATGAATTTTTGAATGCGGTTGAAGAAACTCAAAACGAAATTGAGCAATTCATTTCCGAAAATTACCCAGCAGATATAGAAGACTTACCAGATGGAAGCGGTATTGATGAAATCATAGTAAGCGCACTTGAAACCCAGTTATCAAAGGGTTTTCAAGTCAATTTAACCGCTCTTGAAGATAAAGTCGGCTTATTAGTGATTTTATTGCTTGGACTTTCAAATTTTAATATTAACTTGCCCAAATCGGAGTTAATAAAAATCGAAATCAAGCAGATATTAGATGACTGTAAAAAAACATTTAAAATTGCCGGAAGTAATAAAAAGCGAATATTAGAAACTATCGGATTGACACCCAACCAAGCAAAAAGCTTGTTAATCTACCGGCAAGAATTAGAGAGAATCGCAAAACAAAAAAACACCCCGGCGAAACTCAATATAAATGCAATCAGAAACCTATCGGCCAGCCAAAGAAGCGTTGTAAGAAAAGCTTTAGCAAATGGCATCGAACCCCAAGACATTGACCCTTTAATAAGTAAGCAACACAAAGCCTTTCTGATGCATAGAGCTAAGGCAATAGGCAACACCCTATCAAGCAAAATTGCCCACGCTACACAACAAGCGGCGGTTAACTTTGCCATCAAAGCAAAGCTGGTAAAACCCAATCAATTCAAACGATTTTGGGTAACTGCACATGATGAAAAAGTAAGGCATGCCCACAACCAGACCGAAGCCGCCAACAGTCAAGGCGTTGACCTTAATCAACCATTCATTACACCCTTTGGCCTAGTTTTCTTTCCGCCCTTAGAAATCAATTGCCGGTGTTATGTATCAATGAGGAAAGTATAAATGGAACCCTACTACACACTCGATCAAGACGACGCCACCGATATGGGTTACATCGAACCCATTGCCAGACAACAACCAGAAACAAGCCTTTGGCGGGCCGTATTAGTAAGAGCAATCAAGGACGCACTCGGAATAGATCAATACTCTGGGCGCCATAGAGGGATAAGCCAAAAAAAGGCTAATAACTGGTTTTACTATGCAGATGAAGACTTTAAAAAAGTATGTGAATTTGCAGGGCTAGACCCTGAGAACGTTCAATACTCTGTATTGGATTATCTAACAAAACCAGACCAAAACGAAAGAAGGGTGAGTTATACAAGGGACGCGAAAAAGGCCGGTCAATGGAAAGAAAACGCCCGTGGTTTACTGAGCAAGTGAAGCTTAAATTTCACACGGTATATAAGAATTTACTTATATTGTTTTGGCTAAATATTAGCATTTACTTATATTGTTTTGGTCATTAGAAAGTCACCGGGCCACTATTAAGGCGCGGCTTAGTTTGTTGTTTTTTAGCAATAAATGTGTAAATTACGCAACAAATCAACAATCATGCCAATTCAATTTATGTGCCATTTCAATAATCATGCCAAAGTGAGGCACCATGTCGGACGATTTAAAACTTCCAGAATTACTTATTGACGGTCAAAAGATAGACGGTCGAACCGCTATTGCTAGGCGTTACCGTGATCAACTAGCTGGGCTTAACGTTCAATTAGGCGGGAGGCCTTCAATTGCAGAATCAATGCTCATGAGGCGTGCTGCTACCTTAACAACGCTATGTGAACGAGACGAACTGAAGATTCTAAACGGCGAACAGATCGACGAACACAACTACCGACAAAATGCCGGTGTGTTGAAAGGTATCTTGATCAACTTGGGCACCGTTAAGAAGTCGAGAGATATTCGCGGCGATGATTATAGAACTTTCGACTCCCATACACAGGCGGTTTTAGATTCTGATTAATAGCCTATACGGAAAACCCCTCTGTTTTTCGCCTTCTCTACCCCGCATTAATCAAGGCTTCCAGACTATCACAAAAAGCATACGGAAAACACTTGTTTAACGTATAGATATGCGTATAATTTGACCCACTGACTAGAGAGGGTTAAGCCATGAAAACAGCAGCACTTTATATACGCGTTTCAACGGATTCACAAACCACCGATAACCAACGCCTAGAGCTTGAGGCGGTAGCACTTAAGGCAGGCTGGCAGATTGTGCAGGTCTATGAAGACGCCGGTATCAGTGGTTCTAAGGGTAGGGATAAGCGCCCCGCACTTGATGACATGCTGAAGGCCGCAACTAAGCGCAAGTTTGATGTGATTATGGTTTGGAGTGTTGACCGGTTGGGCCGTAGCCTTCAAGACTTAGTTGGTATCGTTAACGAACTAAACAGCGTTGGTGTTGATATGTATCTTCACCAACAAGCAATTGACACGGCAACACCGGCGGGCAAGGCAATGTTTCAAATGTGCGGCGTGTTTGCTGAGTTCGAAAGAGCAATGATTGTAGAGCGTGTTAACGCTGGCTTAAGCAGGGCTAAGCAACAAGGAAAGGTGTTAGGCAGACGTAAGACAGCAACGGCAATTGAAGACAAGATTAAGGCGCTAAGGGCCGATGGTTTAGGAATCCTCAAGATTGCTAAACAGCTAGGCATAGGAACAAGCGTTGTGCAACGTGTCGTTAATGAGAACGCCGCCGCATAACCTCAACAGATCATCATCAAACAATCAGCCGCTAACCATGCGGCTTTTTTTGTGCCTGTCGCTTGGGTATTCAATGCGAATCATTGTCATTAGCTTATACCCTCCCACCTCTGGGCCGATTTGTAGCCGTGGGGGTGGATACCGCCCAATAAATTCAAACTAGCTCAAGCTAAACTCAAGGCATAACCTTATTGGCAATATAAGAAAATTCTTATTGACTAGGTCACATGTGACCTATATAGTAGTGCTTTATTTTTTAAAAATCAGTGAGATACAAACAAATGGCACTTACATCAGCGCAAAAAATGAAAGACTACCGGCAACGGCTTAAAGAAAAAGGAGACAAAAAGATTGAGGCAATTATTCCCTGTGATATAGCGGAATCTTTAGAGGGCTTTAGAGATATTAACTACCCTGGGTTAAGTATGGGGCAGGCAATCAGCAAAATAATTATTTCCGTCTGCAAGAGAAATCAGAACGAACGTGGACAAATAGCCATCCTCAAACACCTAAATGCTAGTGACGAAACTATCAAAGGCTACATTGATTTTCTTCGTTGGGAGTTCGAAGACGGTCTTGTTATAACCGCCGAAAAGTATCTGGAAATGTCGAGCGAAACTGAGCGGCTTAGTGATGAATACTTAGCAAAGCAAACGCCAAGCAATAAATAAAAAAAGCCCGTAATAATTCTCCTTATTACGGGCTTTGGAATGACTAACTTAAATAATGGAATGGCAATTATACATGATAAATGCGAAAGATGATGATTATTATTTAGATTTAGAAGAAGAAACCGCCGGGTGCAAACAGATTAGTAAACAGTTTATAAAGCGGTGCGATGAGTCAGGCTTAAGACCTCTCACACCGGCCGAATGTAAACAGCGTGACGACGAATCTTTAGATGAGCTTTTAGCGCCACTATATGACTTAATAAGCGATGATGAGCCGACAACCGAAGACACAAAGCCCGCCATTGCGGAAACCCTCAAAGCCGAACCCACTAAAGCAGGGGCCTTAAGAACGCGCAAAAGGAAACGCGTTGCTAAAAAATTAGTTAAACAAGTGCAACCGACCGAAGATGATCTTGCGGATGTGGTTGAGGAGGAGATGGTTGTTGAGGAGGAGATGGTTGTTGAGGAAACCACCGGCGCTGATTTAAATGCCGATATTCCGCCATTTCAAGAACAGTTAAGAAGCACCGACCTTGCCGCCGCTTCTAATAACCAGCTTTTGCAGTGGGTTGGTGAAATCTCAGTTCAGGCCGGGCGTGGTCATTATGACGAAGAAACCAGGCAGTATTTTTGGGATATTAGTTTGGAACTTACCGAGCGGAACACCCACCCAATAGACCGCAAGTGTTTAAAGTTTGATTTTGTAGCCTGTAAAGATAAGACCACCGGCCCGGTAATGTCTCAATTTATGCGAGATTTACAGGTTGTAGATATTCATTTTGTATATCAATGGCACCGTGGGCACTTAGTAAATAGTGAGGCGTTCGGGGGCTTGCTTATGGGTATCTTTGAGGGTGGCAGCTTTAAAAAGCCACAAGCGGAAAAGATAGCGGCGCTAAATTGGGCATTTAAAGACACAGGCAACAAAAAAGGGAAACTTGGCGCCGGTGGCTTGTGTTTACCTGAAGATATTCAAGAAAAGCTTGCTGTTTTACGCACCGACGCCGTGAGACAAAGACAAGACTATAAAAAAGCGAAAGAACGCGATTTGATTAATCAAAAGTCAGAACTTGAACGCAGGTTGAGGGAGTATATCGATAATTACCCTAAATCGAGAATGAGCGCCGATAGTGTTTTAGTTCATGGTGATGTTTGGCTGTCGATGAAGCTGGCGAATAATTCAGTTGTGGTGGCCATTGCCGAATATGAGAAATTGACAGGTTTTAAAGTCGGGCGGGACTTCATCAAAGGCAAGTCGGGCTTGGTGTCAAGATTATCAAAATCGCTCTTGATTAGCTAGATGCTTCAGCTAACCGAAGCCATTCAGCCGGACGAGGCCCAATGGCAACGGCCGCGACCAGTAGCCTGGTTGGCAGTGTATCGAGTTGGAAGCGCCGGTTGAATCGATATGCGAACGCTGCCAAATAG
>JAUYMX010000597.1 GCA_030699345.1 Methylococcaceae bacterium | reverse complement strand
AGAGTAATTTCCAACACTCTAACACCGCCTGCAACCAAGGCTTTAGCCAATGGCACGGCATCATCCAAATTTTGAATCACCATCACCGGCATCACCGGGCTGGTATTTAATACGTCTTTAGGTTGAATTTTCCAATTAGTTTGTGTCATTTTTATACCAAAATAAGTGTTGAGAAAATCGAGCTAAGTCTTAATTAGTCGTCAATAAACAAATTGATAGCGCCGGTTTCAGCAGAAGATGCGCCTAAACGGAAGCCACTGAACAATTCGCGGCCCATGCCATGATGGTGCGCTGTCGAATTGTTGGTGTCAGGTGTGCGGGCATTAAACTCAGCCTCGTCAACCAACACATTAACCTGCCCTGTTTGGGTGTCCAATCTAATGATGTCACCGTTACGAACACGGTTAAGCGGTCCACCTTCGGCACATTCCGGGCACATATGAATTGCTGACGGTACTTTGCCTGAAGCACCGGACATGCGACCATCAGTTAATAGCGCCACGTTAAAACCACGGTCTTGCAATACGCTTAACGGCGGTGTCAGTTTGTGTAATTCCGGCATACCGTTGGATTTAGGCCCTTGAAAGCGCAATACCACAATCACGTTTTTTTCCATCTCGCCACGCTTAAAGGCGGCAACTACATCGTCTTGATCATCAAAAACCATAGCAGGGGCTTCCACAACTTGATGTTGTTCAGACACTGCTGAAATTTTTGATATGCCGCGTCCTAAGTTGCCATGCATTACATGCAAGCCGCCACCGGCTGCAAATGGCTTGGCGACACTGGCAATAACTTGACTGTCCAAAGAAGTCGGCGGGCAAATTTCCCAAGTCAACTTGCCATCAAGTATTTTAGGTTCTTGCACGTAGCTGCGCATGCCGCGCTGGTCGGCAACGGTCAAAATATCTTCATGCAACAAGCCGTTATCCAATAACTCGGCAATTAATACACCCATGCCGCCTGCCGCTTGGAAGTGGTTAACATCGGCAGAACCATTCGGGTAAATACGGGTAAGCAGCGGTATCGCGTGGGATAAATTATCAAAATCATCCCAATTGATAGTAATACCAGCAGCTCTGGCGATAGCGACCAAATGGATAGTGTGGTTAGTAGATCCACCGGTTGCCAGCAAGCCGATGATGGCATTGACAATGGCTTTTTCGTCAATCATGTGCCCGATCGGACGGAAATCATTACCCAATGCTGTGAACTTAAGCACTTGCGTCGCGGCGGCTTTGGTAAGTTCGTCACGCAACGGTGTGTACGGATTGATAAATGAGCTGCCAGGCAAATGCAGCCCCATGATTTCAACCATCATCTGGTTGCTGTTGGCAGTGCCGTAAAACGTACAGGTGCCAGGACCATGATAAGACTTGGATTCTGAGTCTAACAATTCTTCGCGGCCAATTTTGCCTTCTGCATAGAGCTGGCGAGTACGTGATTTTTCTTTGTTAGTAATACCGCTGGTCATTGGGCCGGCAGGTACAAATACACCTGGCAAATGACCAAAACTTAACGCGCCGATTAACAAACCAGGCACGATTTTGTCACATACGCCGAGGTAAAGCGCAGCGTCAAACATGTTATGGCTCAAACCGATTGCGGTAGACATGGCAATTACGTCGCGGCTAAACAAGGATAACTCCATGCCGGGCTGACCTTGGGTGATACCGTCACACATAGCAGGGACGCCGCCGGCAAACTGGGCAACACCGCCCGCTTCGGCGATGGCGGTTTTAATCAGTGCCGGAAAATCTTTATACGGTTCATGCGCAGACAGCATGTCGTTGTATGAAGAGATAATGCCGACATCGGGTTTAATATGCCCCGCCAAATCGACTTTTTCGGTCGAACTGCAGGCAGCAAAACCATGTGCTAAATTGCCACACGCCAGTTCGCCACGATGTGGACCTTTTTTTACTGCGGCATCAATTCTTGCCAGATAAGCGGCGCGACCTACTCGGCTGCGCTCGATAATGTCGTTGGTTACTTGTTCTACGGTAGGATGCATGTGTTTTCTCCTCAATGCTGCCATGAGTGTGCGCTGTCAAATTAACAGCGTCACCCGGTTTTATAGTTATCCCTTTTTGTAATTATTCTTCCCAGGTTCTTCCGTCGCGCGCCAGCAAGGCGTCTGCCGCGCTAGGCCCCCAAGTACCTGCAGGATAAGATTTGGGTTTATCGCTCAACTTAGACCAGGCTTTTAAGATTGAGTCTACCCACGTCCAGGCTTGCTCGGTCTCATCTCTACTAATAAACAAGGTGGTATTGCCGCGCATGGCTTCTAGTAACAATCTTTCATAACCACCGAAAACACGCTTGTTTTTAAAAGCATCGAAAAAGCTTAAGTCCAACTTGGTTTGTTGCAGTTTTATCGAGCCATCAATGCCAGGCACTTTATTAAGCATCTCGATCTCGACGCCTTCTTTAGGCTGTAAGTGAATAATCAACTTGTTGGGCGGAAGCGAACTAAAACTGTCTTTAAAAATGTTGTGCGGCAATTGCTTGAAATTAACAACAATTTCCGTGCGTTTGTAACTTAAACGTTTGCCGGTACGTAAGTAAAACGGTACACCTGCCCAGCGCCAGTTATCAATATCGACACGCATAGCCACAAAGCTTTCGGAAGTACTCTCGGTATTAGCGCCTTCTTCTTCAAGATAACCCGGCACCGGATTACCTTTTATGTAGCCCGCTGAGTATTGACCACGGACAGTTGTGTCGCCGACGTTTTCACTTGTAATCGGACGCAGTGCTTGTAGCACTTTAATTTTTTCGCTATGGATATTTTTGGCATCCAGGCTGGCAGGCGGTTCCATGGCAATAAAGGTCAATATTTGCAGCAAATGGTTTTGCAGCATGTCACGAAGCTGACCGGCCTTATCAAAGTAATCCCAGCGGCCTTCAATACCGACTTCTTCAGCGACGGTAATTTGAATATGATCGATGGTGTTATGGTTCCAATTGGTGGTGAAGATGGAGTTGGCAAATCGTAGCGCTAACAGATTTAATACCGTTTCCTTGCCTAAATAATGATCAATTCGGTAGGTTTGCTCATCATTGAAGACTTCACCAACAGTGTCATTGATTTCCCTAGAAGAGGCCAAATCATGACCAATCGGTTTTTCCATGACGATGCGTGACTCTTTGGTTACCAGCTTGGCTTTTTGCAATCCCTGGCAAACATTTTTAAATAATGAGGGGGGGATAGCCAGGTAATTGACCGTGACTCTGTTTTTTTGATCGAGCACATCGGCCAGTTTTTTAAAGTCATCTAAATTGCTGATGTCGATTTGCACATACGCAAGCCGAGCGGAAAACTTTTTCCATACTTCATCATCAACAGGCCTTGGTAAAAACTCTTGTAAGCTTTTATGCGTGACTTCAATGAACCCAGTACTATCCTGGGCAATTCTGTCTACACCAATGACATGGGTATCGGGCTCAAGTAAGTTAGCCTCTTCCAATTTATACAAAGAAATCAGCAGCATCCGCCGGGATAAATCCCCCAACGCTCCAAAAAGAACCAGGTCACAAGGTTTATATGTTGTTTTATCGTTCATGGCTGTATTGCTTAAGTTAAAGTTTATAGACCACTGC
>JAUYMX010000596.1 GCA_030699345.1 Methylococcaceae bacterium | reverse complement strand
CGAGTATTACTTAGAGCATCT
Source organism: Methylococcaceae bacterium (assembly GCA_030699345.1). GTDB lineage: Bacteria > Pseudomonadota > Gammaproteobacteria > Methylococcales > Methylomonadaceae > JABFRC01. The sequence continues at coordinate 8,350 of JAUYMX010000596.1, read as the reverse complement.
GGCACAGAGCCGTTAATTCGAGTAATGGTTGAAGGACAAGATCAAGAATCAGTTAAAAGCTACGCCAATCAATTGGCTGAAGAGGTCAGGAAAGCAATAGGCGCTTGAACAAAGGGAGGTAAGCATATACTATACGCGCTCTTAAATTCAGTTGGCACAATTGGTGTTACGTGCAATAAAGACGTAATGTAACGTCACTGATTTTTAGCAATCAACGGGTAGATTTTCGCAACATTAATGCGCTACCCATGCAGATTTATAATTTGGATTGGAAAAAGTTTAGACCTTGCTATGTATCAAGTAATCATTGTTATTCATGGGTTGTTGGGATTAGGTGTTGTTGGTTTGATACTTATGCAACAAGGTAAAGGCGCAGACGCAGGTGCTGCATTTGGCACCGGCTCATCTTCCTCTGTTTTTGGTGCTCAGGGCGCCGCTTCATTTTTATCACGCTCCACAGCGATTTTGGCTACCTTGTTCTTCACAACAAGCTTAGGACTAGCCATCTTAAATGGCCAAAGAGGCTCAGCGAACGATTTAATTACTGCACCAAAAACGCAGGATGAAATAACAACCATATCAGCACCGGCTCAACCCAAAAGCCCTGAAGACATTCCAACTCAGCCAGCCACTATAAGTGAGCCGACACCAGCCGTAGAAACACAGATACAGCCAAATCCGGTAGATACCGCAGTTAGCCAACCTGAAGAAGCTAAAACAGAAGCTCCTGTTGAAAGTACACCAAAGGTAATTGAAAAACCTGCTGTAGTTAAAGAAGCTAAGCCAGCGCAGAAATCCAAAGAAACTAAAGCGCCTAAAAAGACTGAAAAATCTAAAAAAGCTCAAAAACAAACTGATTAAAAAATGAAGCCGACGTGGTGAAATTGGTAGACACGCCATCTTGAGGGGGTGGTGACGCAAGTCGTGGCGGTTCAAGTCCGCCCGTCGGTACCATATAGGGGTTTTAAGAAACCCAAAGAAGTACAGAAACCCGCAAGTTACCTAGCTTCGCGGGTTTTTTATTATCCAACGAAATGCAGTAACATCCAATAGCATTCGACATTTTATGCAGTAAGTTTTGTTGTTGCTTTAAAGTTACTGTAAAAGTTACTGCATTGTTACTGCACAAGAGTTACTGCAAATGGCTATAAATCTATTAACAGACCCCGCTCTTAAGAACGCCAAACCAGAATCTAAAGACAAACGCTTGCTTGATGAAGGCGGCTTGTATCTGCTTATCAAATCGAATGATTCAAAATGGTGGCGCTGGGACTAAACCCGACCCGATGGCAAACGCAACACATTATCAGTGGACACTTATCCTGATACCAGCCTGAAGCAAGCGAGGGATAAAAGAAACAATGCCAAAAAACAGCTTACAAAGTTAAATTAATAACGATCTTATAACCTGTGCTCAGTAAAGCGCTGACTCTACTTTCTTTGTAATCGGCAGCTTAAACAACAAAACATCATCTTTATATTAATCAATATGCCCGACACAAAAACCTATCTCAATGTCCCTTATGCCCAAAAAGATGAAGCCAAAACGCTTGGCGCTAGATGGGATGCAACAAGTAAGAAATGGTATGTCCCTGCTGATAAAGACATTACGCTGTTTGCAAAGTGGCAAGCTGACGCCGCTGTAGCCGTTTCGCCCCCAACAATTTCCAGCAAATCAAAATCACCCGCCGCCAATAAAACCACTGCAAGCAAGATTGTGACATCCGGGGTAATAACTTATGCTGCTGATAAAAACTTTGTAGCCTATAACGGAGATGAAGCCCCTTGGAATTAATACGGCTTTGTCGCGCCATAAATTGGTATTGCACCAGATGAGCAAATTAACCTACTTGTCAGGCTATTCGCCTACAGTAACCGACCAAGTTAATCGGCACATTAGTAACGATACTTTGGGAGAATTACTGTTAAAAAAATACCCTGCGTCGCATAACGTCAAAAGCAATAAAGCGCTCTACAGCTATGTAATGGACTTGAAGAATCAGTTTCTTCGGCAATCTAACCCTCTGAGTAAAATCATTTACGACGATAAAATTGACGTGATCCATCACGCACTGGGGCTGCACTCATTTGTGTCCAGAGTGCAAGGCGGCAACTTAAAGGCAAAAAATGAAATTCGTATCGGCACGGTTTTTAAAAATGCACCGATTGAATTTTTAACCATGATTGCAGTGCATGAACTGGCGCATATAAGAGAAAAAGAGCACAACAAGGCGTTCTACAAATTGTGCTTATACATGGAACCTGACTACCATCAGTTGGAGTTTGACATGCGACTTTACCTGACTTATCTCGAGGTGTTTGGACAGCTTTATTGATTCTAGCTTTAGATGGTTATAGCGTTGACTAAGCGGTGCTATCGATCACTTTTGAAATACCACTTGCAACGCCAAAGCCGTCGCGGGCACGGCCCGCTCCTACAGACTTAGCATCAATTTACTATTACATCTGCCTTAAATCCTTAACCACTCGTACAACTTCAATATCATCGGGCACTGCAGACGTTGTAAATCCTAGTTTTTTGGTTAGCGCTAACATCGGGCTGTTGACAGCTAATACCTCGCCTTCAAAAAATGATACCCCTTTAGATTTGGCAGATTGCATGAGTGCTTTCATGATGCGGGTGCCGATGCCCATGCGTTGGCACCCGTCGGACACTACTAAGGCAAATTCAACCGATTGACCATCCGGGTTCATCAGATAGCGGCCTACGCCTAATTCTTTGGGCAGGCTGCCGCGATTATCATCAGCGACGGCCACAAACGCCATTTCCCGGTCGTAATCGATTTGGGTAAAGCGCACCACCATTTCCGGGGTGAGTTCCTGCAAGGCCTGCATAAACCGGAAGTACTTGGTGTGTTCCGATAAACGATGGACAAAATCTTTTTCCATCACCGCATCTTCAGGGCGAATGGGCCGGATGGTGATGTAAATGCCATTGGCAGTGAGGTAACGCTCGGTTAATTCATGCGGATAAGGATGAATCGCCATGTGCTGATAAGGCATTAATTGATGCGTGCTCTGCGCCTTGATACGCGCATCGACAGCCATAGCGCCGTGGTCATCGACTATCAACGGATTGATGTCTAGCTCTAAAATTTCCGGCAATTCGCTAACCAGCGTGGATACATTCAATAACACTTCAATCAACGCAGATATTTTGGCGGCAGGCATTTGACGGAATGCTTTTAGATACCTGGCAGCTTTGGTTTTGCTGATCAATTGCTCGATCATATAGGCATTGAGCGGCGGCAGCGCAACGGCATTATCTTTTAGAATTTCCACCAAGGTGCCGCCCAATCCAAAGCTAATGGCCGGTCCAAACACTGGATCTCTAACCACGCCAATGATCAATTCGCGACCGTTTGAGGAGCGAAACATCGGCTCTACCGTCATAGCGATTTCATTCACTTCCGGATGTGCTTGTTTAAGCGCCATTTCCATCTCAGTAAATTGACTGGAAACCTCCTGCACACTACCGATATTGAGTTTTACGCCGCCAATATCAGACTTATGACTAAATTCGGCCATATCGACTTTGAGTACTACCGGAAAGCCCAAGGTTCTGGCAGCCAGCATAGCTTCTTTGGCATTGTGTACTTTAATAGTTGAGGTAACCGGGATATTAAATGCCGTCAACACCGCTTTAGCTTCTTGTGCCGTTAAGCCTTGGCGACCTTCGGCCAACACTTGTTCGATAATCAACCGGGCACCTTCAATATCCGGTTTGAGTGGCTCATTGCCAGGTAACGGAATTTGCTTGAGCAATACTTGGTTTTGATTGTATTGGGTTAAAAATGAGAAGGCATCGACCGCCATTTCCGGGGTGGAAAAATGTGCCACGCGGCTGTCAGCAAACAATTGACGACCTTCCTGCACTTTCGCGCCGCCGGTCCAGGAAGCCAGCACCGGCTTCTTACTGGTCTGTGCCGCTTCAATAATGCAGTGCGCAACCTGGGTCGGATCGGTCATCGCTTGCGGCGTCAAAATGACCAATACGCCATCAATATTGTCATCAGCCAGACAAATGTTTAGGGCTTTTTGATAACGATCAGGCGTCGCGTCGCCCAAAATATCAACCGGGTTGGCATGCGACCAATGCGTCGGCAACACTTCATTTAATAAATCCAGGCTGTTAGGGCTGAGCTCGGCAAGTTGAATACCGACATCTTCAGCCCGATCGGTGCTCATCACGCCCGGCCCACCGGCGTTGGTGATTATCGCCAGCCGATCACCGGTAACAGCATAGTTGTTAGCAAGCACGCGTGCCGCGGAAAATAATTCGTTAATGCTGTAAACGCGCACGACCCCTGCCCTTTCGATGGCGGCATCAAAGACATGATCACCGCCGACCATGGCCCCGGTGTGCGACATCGCCGCCAGGCTACCTGCCGCATGTCGGCCGGATTTAATCAAAATGACCGGTTTTAAACGCGCCGCGGCTTTAAGCCCGCTTAAAAAACGCCGGGCATCACGAATACCTTCCACGTACATCAAAATGCCGGTGGTCTTGCTGTCGGTCGCCAGATAATCCAGCACTTCACCAAAATCTATATCAGCGGCCCCGCCCATCGATACCACGGTTGAAAAACCAATATCCTGCGCTTTCGCCCAATCTAAAATGGCTGTGCAAATCGCCCCGGATTGCGAGAGCAAGGCCAAATGTCCATCCTTAACCGTGCCATCACCAAAGGTAGCGTTAAGTTTGCCGCTGGGGCGAATAATGCCCAAACAATTCGGCCCGACAATACGAATCCCGAAATGACTGGCAACTTGTAAAACTTCTTGCTGCAAACCGGCACCGTTAGTGCCCAATTCTGCAAAACCGGCACTGATAATCACCACCGATTTAACGCCTTTTTCGCCGCATTGCCGAACCACCGACGGCACCGATGCCGCTGGTGTGGCAATTACCACTAAGTCCGGCGTTTCCGGTAATGAAATCAAATCTGGATAAGTGGTTAAGCCCAGTAATTGTTCATGCTTAGGATTAATCGGATACAAACCACCGGCAAACCCGGCTTCTTGCATATTCAACAGCAACCGATAGCCAACGCTGTTATCACGCGTGGAAGCTCCAACAATAGCGACTGATTTTGGGGTAAAAAAACGATTGAGATAATGTGGACCCATGATGATTCTTCTAAGTTTTTAAAACAGCTCGACGTCATTCGTGTCGCTGTTAGATTGAGGTGGGGGTATGTTTTCAAAAAGCACAACCTGATTACGGCCATGCTCTTTGGCGAAATACAATGCTTTATCGGCGCTATCCAGCAATGTCGATGGCAACATTCCACTTTTAATGCTGGTTGCACCAATGCTTACGGTGATCTTACCGACCAAAGGAAAAGCGTAATTTTCTACTTCTTGACGGAAGCGGTTGAGTATATGTTCAGCATCGTTTCGGCTGACTCGATTGACGATCACCACAAATTCTTCACCGCCAAACCGGAAGGTGAAGTCAATATGACGAAATTTATATTCCAGCAACTGGCTAAAATGCAATAACACTTCATCACCATACAAATGACCGAAGGTATCGTTAACCGCTTTAAAATGATCAATATCAAGAATCGCAATCCAAGAAATCTTATCATCTGTTTGATGACCAATCGTTAAGGCTTGATAAAACTCACACACCTCAGTTAAGCGAGCTTCAAAAGATTGCCGATTTGGCAGTCGTGTTAAAACATCCCGCTCCTTACGATCATGCAGCAACAGCTGATTACGGTACAAAATTAACAAATGGCCCAACAAATCCAACGCACCTTGGTCGAACCTGCCTTGCAACAATAACGCTCGTGCAGGCCCTAGTTCTGAATGAACGGGAAGAATGGCAAGGCTTGATTGGGCATCTGAACTTTCAACTTCAATATGTTTGGGAAGTGGCCGCGTGCTGAGCAAGGGACAATCGTCAGCATTTTCATCGGCGTTAAAATCCAATGGAAATTTACGCACTACAACCGCTTCATTTTGATTATCGTGATTACGTTTTTTCCGCTGACTGAATATTTCGTAGGCCTGGACAGAATCAACCCAACAGAAATCTTCCAGTAAATTGATAAATGTATGCGTCAAGGATTGGTAATCCTGGCACCGAGTAATTTCTTTTGCTAAGAAAAAACACTGCGCCGATGAAAGTGATTCAGAAATCATGAATAAATAGTTGCCGTGGGAGGGCGCTAAAACGGTTAACTATAGTGTCTCAGCCTAAAATGACAACTAAAGACTTTCTTACTTACGTTTCCAGGTCAATATTGAAGCATTTCGTTTCACATTGTTTCTTTATTATGTTTCATAATTGTTTCATCTGATAATTTATGAAACTTGAATAAAATTCGAGCATTCTTCTAGTCGTTAAAAATCAACAGCTTATTTGTTATTTATGAGTTGGCATGGATTTAGCTTTAACTTAATCGTAGCGGTTAATACAGTGCAACGTTGTTAGCTATGCCTACTGACTATCATTAACGGGACATTTAAGATGAAAACAAAACTACTACTAACAGGCGCTTTACTCTCATTAGTTGGCTGTGCCAGCACCGGCACACCAGTTGCTGAACAAGTAGCTGACGCAGCGCACGCTCACGGACATCCGGCGCCTGTTGTGCCTGGGCAAGCAAAGCTTTACAACGAAGCTTTAAACCCCAGGCAAATAGAACATCCCGATCATTTAGGCTTTAATGATTTGCACATCCAGGCGATCAGGCATCTTGTGCCGGATACCCACAGCGTCCACGACCCTAAGTTGCAAGTAATCGTGCATCATCATTGCAAAGCCTACGATGACGGCACCTTTGTCTGCATGATGTTTCCTAGCGGTATGAAGGATCAAGACAAACCCATCGGCTTTGAATACATCATCACTACCGCGCAATTCAACACCTTGCCGGAAGCTGAGAAAAAATACTGGCATTATCACAAAGTCGAAGTGGCCAGAGCCCATGCCACTTTCCCGGATTTAACCCAGGAAGAAGCCGCCAAAATTTTGCCCGCTGTACATGAAACCTACGGAAAAGTGATGTATTTTCAAAAACCGGAAGATAAATACCCAATGGGCGAACCGTACGTGGTGATTGTTCAGCACATGCCTGAACAAAATTAAGATTAAGCTTGCCTCCTAAAGTGTGCATCATCAGCCATGCACATCTTTTTTAGCCAGAGGATGCAGGGTTTTACAACCTCCTCTGGCGTTTTTTTTGGAGCAATTATGCGACGCTTACTTACTTTATTGATGTTACGCAAACCAAAAAGAAAGACTTTTATTAATGCTCCAGGATCGCTGGTGTCGCTATCGCGACAGTTTATTTTAATGTCGGTTCTCGCACCAACAGGCGAGATACTTTCTTTTGCTTCGCCTCGGCAACTGCTCCCTGCGTTGCCCTACCTCCTGCATCCATGCAGTCGAAAAGAAAGTATCCAAAGAAAAGGCGACCCGGATTCCACCAATTTCCTGCGCTTGTCGCTTTTGGCGAGGGTTTTCGCAGGGCCATCCCTGGCCCTGCGAAAACGAGCGGCTTCCTTGCCGCTCCCCTTGCGGGCCTATTTCGTCAAAAGCTGCGATGCTCTGGTCGGAATAACGGGAGATAAACCGCTCTGCGTAACATCAGTTACCTTATTAATTGGCTTAAGTTTTTCGGGGGTTACATGGGCCGAATCCACCCTTGGCCTGCCTGCGTTAGTTATCCCCGCCGATAATCCGCAAACCACTGAAAAAATTACCTTAGGCCGCTTACTTTTTAACGATAAACGTTTGAGCGCTGATGGCTCAATCAGTTGCGCCAGTTGCCATCAAGCTGGCAAAGCCTTTACCGACGGCTTAACGGTAGCAAAAGGCGTTGCCGGACAAACCGGTACCCGCAACACGCCATCTGTATTAAACGCGGCGTTTTATCAAACCCAGTTTCTGGATGGCCGTGAACAGAGTCTGGAGGCCCAAGCGCTTGGGCCGATGGTGAATCCGGTTGAACACGGACTAAAAGATCACCAAGCCATTATCGACATCGTTCGGCAGGATCCCCACTATCTCAGTCTGATGACTAGGGTGTTTAACATCCAGCCCCAAGAATTAACCATTGATCACATCGCTAAAGCCATTGCCAGTTTTGAGCGCACGCTGATTGCCGGCGATTCACCGTTCGATCGCTATTACTTCGGCATGGATCAATCCGCAATCTCTGAAAGCGCCGCACGCGGCTCACGTGTTTTTAGGCGTAAAGGCAATTGCGCCGTCTGTCATGAACTTTCCATAAGCAATGCGCTGTTCACTGACAACCGCTTTTACAACATCGGTATCGGTCACAAACAACTGGAGCCGGTTATTGATGAATGG
>JAUYMX010000593.1 GCA_030699345.1 Methylococcaceae bacterium | reverse complement strand
AAAACAAACCGGAATTATCGCATTCTTGTTGATAACGTTGTCCTTGGCCTTGGGCAGCATATCTGACGCCGATGCCAAGCGCTTTGGTGGCGGCAGTTCATTCGGCAGTCGTTCATCGTACAGCGCACCTTATCAACGCTCTGCGGCACCAGCCTCTCGTCCCGCTCAACAGCAGCAACCAGCAGCTCAACCTGCTCAAGCTAACAAACCAGGCTGGGCGAATCGTAGTGGCCTGATGGGCATGCTGGGCGGATTAGCATTGGGTGGCTTATTGGGTTCAATGTTAGGAGGTCACGGATTTAGCGGTATCAACTTTATGGATATTCTGATTTTTGGCGGCATCGCATTCTTGCTTTACAAGCTATTTGTACGTAAACAGGCAGGCGCTGCTCAACCCGCTTATCAACGCACTGCTCATAATGGTCATGACGACGTTGTTGCCAATCACGAGCAACCCTCACAAACCGGCTCATCATCTGGCTTCAATACTGATGTGCTATTTAACAAAAATAAGCCTGCGCCAACGTCAGGTGGCGATCAATTTGCACCGCAAAATGTCGCTTCAGTACCCGCAGGATTTGACCAGCAAGCGTTTTTGGCCGGTGCCAAGATTGCTTTCGGTACTCTGCAGAAAGCCTGGGATGAGCGCGACCTTGCTGAAATCAGAAGCTTATGTACTGATAAAGTGTTTGCAGAGATTCAAGATCAAATCAAAGCATCAAACACTGAAAACCACACCGAAATTCTTAAACTGGAAGCGGAGTTGCTGGAAGTGCGAGAAGTAGGTTCAGAACTTGAAGCGACGGTTATGTTTGATAGCTTCATGCGTGAAGATGTTAATGCCCGCGCGGAACAGGTGAGAGAAGTCTGGCATTTCATTAAACCTAAAAACAGCATTCAGCCTAAATGGTATTTGGATGGTATTCAGCAATTGGAAGATTAATATTCAAGTAAGAAGTTTGGCGAAACTTTTCTGAGATTAGTAAATCGTCTAACCCAAAGCCCGCTGCATTGATTAAATGCAGCGGGCTTTTTAATGACTAAAGGGAACCTCTAAAAATTATCCGCTCATGCTTCGACACGCTCAGCGCGAACGGATAACTCACTGATTTAAATAGACCACCGTTCGCACTGAGCTTGTCGAAGTGCAATTTTTAGAGGTCCCCCTAAAGATTCCGGCTCATCGTTGCAAAGCCACAAGTCCCGCGCAATTAAACTGTGTTATTTAACTGATTTTTTTTGTCTTACAACACCAGAATTTACCAGTAATTGAGATCAAAAATCCTTTGGAACCCATATAAAGCCTGATTTTATTAGGGGTTTTCTTATTGCTTAAGATGTTGGCGCAATACTTGCTTTTTACTTGACTGAATCTAATCAGGTTCTCATGAAAATTAAAAAAGGAAGTAAATATGCAAACACAATTGTAACTATTCAGCGTAACTCTCAAAAATAAAGCTTGACAAGGTTTTGCATGGAAAATCGTTTTCAAAGTGGTTTTACCCAAAGGGCCCTTCATTGGCCTCATAGGCGTGAACGCTTTGCCGACACAGCCAGGCAAACTC
>JAUYMX010000592.1 GCA_030699345.1 Methylococcaceae bacterium | reverse complement strand
AGTTTATCGAAGTGCAGGATTTTTCCAGGTGCCCTATTTTTGACGACTAGGCAAGACCGGGTAGGTGCGGATTTATCCGCATCGTGCGAATGAATTCGCACCTACAACTTGCCTCACCACGAACGGAACTCCTTGATTTTTTAAGACACCGTTCGTATTTATGCCCTGTGGGTACTGAGTTTATCGAAGTGCAGGGTTTTTCTATATTCCCTATTTTTGACGACTAGGCAAGACCGGGTAGGTGCGGATTTATCCGCATCGTGCGAATGAATTCGCACCTACAGCTTGCCTCACCACGAACGTAACTCCTTGATTTTTAAGACACCGTTTGTATTTATGCCCTGTGGGTACTGAGTTTATCGAAGTACAGGGGTTTTCGAGGTGCCCATTTAATTACAGTTATTTTAACGAATACTTTCTAACAGCTGATTGACCACTATTGCCGTTTCCGGGCTGTTTAGAATACCCATGTGTGATTTTTGGTATCCGTACATACGATTAGCTTCTTCTTGGGCTTCAGGCCGTAACTCGCTCGCCAAACTCACCGTGCCATCCCCTGCCCCGCTATCAATAAATGAAAACAGCAGATGTTTTGACATATCTTCCGGCAACTTGCGCCGGGTATCTTTAACGTAGAAAAGTTCTTTCAGAAAACGGCTTCCGGGAGCTAAATCTTCCCAGGCATAGACGGGGGTTGGAGCATGATCGACGCCTAGCTTTGCAGCCATGTGACCGTTCCAGGGTGTGGAAATGGAGATAAACAAGGGGATAGCCACGCTCTTGGAATTATCAAGATGTTTAAGGATAAAGCTTCTCGAAACCAAGCCGCCCATGCTGTGCGCAACCACGGCTATTTTGTCGAATTTATACTTGGCGTGCAGTTGTTGCAGCATTTGATCGACATAGCGGGAAACATTATCGAGGTAAGCCCCGGATGGATAGTAAAGCACCCAGGGCTGGAAATGCGTCCGATCCATTTGCATGATTAAATACTCAAAATTACGCGGCGTGCCATTGATGCCATGTACGAAAAGAACCGGAATTTTTTGTGCAGAATAAGGTTCAAGAAAGTACAGGCCGGTATTGCCGTCGATCAAAAAATCCAGCGGCCGCCATAGGCTTTGTTCGGCGACTTCGTCGGCAAAGCGTGGCTCATCAAGTGCTGCCAGAGTACCAATTTGGGTGACTTGTCCGAGTGAAATATCGAGTTGTTGCTTGGAACTGCGAATTTGCAGCTTTGCAATATCTAAAGGCGCTTCAGCACGCGTGCGGCCTTGTTCAGCAATGACTAAATTAATGTCGGTTTTTACTTCGCCCGGCTGGCACTGCACTATATTTTCCGGCGTTGGAGCAATGGCGGGTTCATCAAGTTGATAGATCAAATCGTCGTTAACATCTTTAAACGCAGCGATCAGGTAACTACCCGAGGCGGTTGAGAAATACCATTTTCCGGGACTGTCATTGACAAAATGATCGAACAAACGCCAATTTTCGCGTTTTGTGATGTCACCTCCGTTATGTTTAAACAGGAGCACGATCATCTTTTTGCCATTATCGATTTCGGGTTTTACGGTGCCGTAAATATTGCAATACGTGGCAATTTTCTGTTGCTGTTCTTCAACGGCAAATAATCCGCAGCCTGACAAAAAACACAACGTGAATAAAACCAGCCCAATTACATAATGCTTTTTGTACATTTTTCGTAACTATTCAGCGTAACTCTCAAAAATAAAGCTTGACAAGGTTTTGCATGGAAAATCGTTTTCAAAGTGGTTTTACCCAAAGGGCCCTTCATTGGCCTCATAGGCGTGAACGCTTTGCCGACACAGCCAGGCAAACTC
>JAUYMX010000591.1 GCA_030699345.1 Methylococcaceae bacterium | reverse complement strand
GGGCGCAACTGCTTTGCATACCAATGATCAGGTGACGACAGAGCAACGCGATCTTGCCGAAAATATCTTGCGGGCTGTTGGTCTTGCTTTATGGGTCGAGCAAGAAAGCGAATTGGATGCAGTGACCGCGGTATCCGGTAGCGGTCCGGCTTACTTCTTCTTGTTGATGGAAGCGATGGAAAACGCCGCAGTGCAATTAGGCTTGACTGAACAAACGGCACGTTTGTTGGTGCAACAAACAGCGTTGGGTGCGGCCAAAATTGCGTTGGAATCAAGCGAGTCTCCAGCACAATTGCGGCAACGAGTCACTTCGCCGGGCGGTACCACACAGCGTGCCATTGAAACCTTTGAACAAGGTGGCTTTACTGAGTTGGTGGCCAAAGCTTTACATGCAGCGAGAGATCGTTCTATTGAAATGTCCAAACAAGCGGAGACTTTATAATGGGCTCATCCTACATGACTGATCCAGTCATTTTCATCATTGACAGCGTCATTTCTCTGTATGTTTTGGCAGTAATGCTGCGCTTTTTGCTGCAGTGGTCACGGGCTGATTTTTATAATCCCATCTCGCAATTTCTGGTGAAAGTAACGCATCCACCGCTGAAGTTGCTGCGCCGGTTTGTACCTGCGATTGGTAAAATTGATACCTCGTCGCTGGTGCTGATGCTGGCAATCCAGATGCTGGCTGATTTTTCAATTTTCCTGCTTAAAGGCGTATCGATAGGCATTGGTGCGTTGGCTATTTTGTCGTTGACGCAATTGATCTCGTTATTGATCAATGTGTTTATTTATGCGGTTTTTGCCAGAGCGATACTTAGCTGGATCAATCCCGGCAGCTTTCATGCGGCATCGTCAATTTTGGTTAGCTTGACTGAGCCGTTGTTAAGTACTTGCCGTAAAATCCTTCCAGATTTGGGCGGTATTGATTTGTCGCCGTTAGCGGTATTGATGTTGTTACAGTTGGCTAAAATGGTGCTGCTACCGCCTTTGCATCAATTGGCGAGTTTAATTAGCTAAACCTAAATGAATTGGTATAGCTACGACGAGAAAGTATTGGTGCTGAGTCTCCATGTTCAACCCAAAGCCAGTAAAGATGAATGGTGTGGGTTGCATGGTGAGCGCCTAAAGTTGCGTATTAAGGCGCCGCCTATAGATGGCAAAGCTAATCAGCATGTGCTTAAGTTTATCGCAGGCGAATTTGGAGTAAGCCCATCGGCTTGTCAGTTGTTATCCGGTGATTCAGGCCGAGAAAAACGAGTGGCTGTTACAGCACCACAAGAACTGCCGACACTCCCGGCACCTTTGCAATTTGGCTTTTCGTTATAAGACGCGCTCTAAAAATTATCGGGCACTGGATCGAAAGCACCGAAAACTCATCAATATCAATATATTGATACTATCGCTACAATATGCACGACACTGATATTTCATTGAGTATTTAACTGATGCAGCAACGCAATTTTTTAGTGAAACC
>JAUYMX010000585.1 GCA_030699345.1 Methylococcaceae bacterium | reverse complement strand
AAGTTTTTCATTGATGCCGTCGGGACTGTTATCACAATACATGACGCTGCCAACGATATACGATTTAACCCCCGGCAGGGTGTTGACCAGCGCAACATCAACCGCTTCAAGCACATCGCAAGCAAAAAGTGCATAGATTTCGGTGCCGATATAAAACGTTGCCAGATCGACTGTTTCGGCACCTATCGGCTCTTGCGGGTAAACGATTGTTTCTCTCTGCTTAGCATCGGTGGCTTCAGTTTTTTCTCCGATGGGTATAAACACGAAGGCGGCGACATCATTTTGGTAATCGCCGGTAGTTTTAAACTCGCGGTAGCCGCGTGACGAGTAACAGCCGACGGCATAATATTTTTTGTTATACAGCACGATTTTGGATTTTCCGGAGCCTGCTTTGAGTTCAAAAAACTCAGGATCGGTACAAAAAACGTCCCCCACTTTGCAGTTAAAATCGCCGGTTGAGGCAATAATGTGCCCGCTGGGGCGTTCGACAAATAACCCAAACGAGCCGGGTTTGTCGGGCAGGCAATCTTCCAGCATATGTTTAAATTCCTGTGTGGAGTCAAACACGATGCCGATCCCGCCAACGACGTTGTTCAGGTCATCGATATGGCGAATGGCCGCGTTATAAACATAAGTGGGATTGCCTTCATACAGCCAGGAATCTTCAAATAGTGAAACTCGGTATTCTTGCGGCGAGCGTAAGGAAAAACTTTCTTGTGCATAGCTGGCATGCACCTGCCGACCCACCGCATTGACGGGGTCATTATGCAGATTGGATTCAGCCACGATAGTGCCTTTGATGTCATAGATAAAAAGGCGTGTGTAGACGGTATACAGCTTGTTGATATAGCTCAAAATATCGGTGATTTTCGCGACATCATCGGCACTTAGACGACCTTCAGAAAGAATGCGCCGGACTTCTGAGGTCAGTGCCCACCAACGGCAATCATTACTGCGCTCATAGAGGTTGCGATCCATAATATCAATCATCAACCGCGCGATAGACTCGGCACTGCGCAGTTCCGAGGTGATCATCGTGGTATGCAGCTTGTTGCTTGAGTCTGACAGCGCTTGAGCGGTGCGTGCGCCCATCGAACGTATTTGTCTGAGAATGGCTTTGAGCGATACCAAATTGCCATGGTCGTTGGTGGCCATGACTTGGCCGTTCCAAATAACGCGGTGTAAGAACTGGTTGATGCCCTCGGCCGCACCGGCGATTACACCGGACTGCTGCGGTGACAGCGAGTCACCATGTCTAAGGATGTCGGCAGTGATTTCCCGTTCAGAGGCGGAAGCCGTAAATGCCGACTGCAAAGGAATCATCGCGTGTCCATACCATTCTTGGCCGGCATAACCTTGATAAGGACGTCCCCGGTGCGTGACAGACAGATATTCGCGGCCGGCAAATTGAGTGACACCGTAGACATCGCCTTCTCGAACGGCTTCGATGACACGACCAAGCGGTACGTGGTCAGGATCACTGGTGGCAATCACTACAGAATCGGCGTTCAGCAACAACATGGCCGCCTTGTCACCTCTCTTTTGTAAGCTGCGAAATACCCCGTCCATTTCATTATCAAATCGAAACGATAGGCACAACACGCCAATCACTGAGTCATCAAGCGGGTCGAGGATACGTTTTGAATAAATCAGCGCCCGATCGACACCAGGCCGAAGATTAGTTTTACCAAAGCTTTCAACGTAGTCTTCCAGCGAATGTAATGTCTGTTGAATAATCGGATCTGAGATGCGTTGATCGACGATTCCCGTGTTGCGGTCAAGTCTTGCCAGGATATGGCTGTCGGCATCGAGAATAATGATGTCGTCGTACACGGTATATTTTGAGCCGTATTCGTCGAGCAGTTGGTTAATCGCATCTATGTAGATCCGCTCACCTTTGGTAGAGCCCTGCACGAAATCGCAGATGTCGGCGTTAGTCGCCAAAAAACCGATGTCGGCCGTACGTTCGTACAGGTTACGCACCAAAATATCTATCGATACTTGCGCCTTGGATTCCAGCTCC
>JAUYMX010000582.1 GCA_030699345.1 Methylococcaceae bacterium | reverse complement strand
AAATCGCTTCAGCGCTACTGTTGTTGCTAGTGTGTCTTTTTTCAATTTTTGTGAATGTTTCTTTTTGCTGTTCAGCAACTACACCACTTGCCAAATGTTTGGTTTCATCAGCTTTAAGCATCAGTACCAAAACGATAGTAGACAATATTAATCCGCCAATATAAAACCAAAAATAGTCTTTTTCTTGTTCTTCAGCCATTTCTAAATCCTCATAGTTATTTATAGTAATTTTTATAGCCCTTAGCTAAGGGACAACTCAAAGATCATTTGAGTTGTACGTCGCTTGCAAAACAAACGACGGGGTAATTTTTATCACGGCTTTAGGTGTCGTGTCAAAACTATAAATAATTTATTTTTATTTTTTTGGGAATTAGAAAGATCATTCCGAGGTTAACAAAAAATAACCCATTGAAATAATTGGCTTTATTTTTTACCAGCTCAAGTTTTTATTTTACTAGTCAGTGTGATCAACTAGAAAACTTAATCCTTAAAATTTGCACGGGATTAAAAATCCCTCTTTACTCTCGCACTGGTTTTTTATCCAACTTTCTTTGTAGGGTACGTCGATGCATATTTAGCGCTCTTGCCGCAGCAGAAATATTGCCATCATGCTGCATCAAGACTTTCTGTAAATGTTCCCATTCCAAGCGTTTTATTGACAGTGGGCTTTCACTGATACCCACAGAAGAATCGCCTTCATTTTTATTTAGCGCCGCAACAATCTCATCAGCATTGGCTGGTTTGGTCAAATAATGCACCGCACCCAGTTTGATGGATTCAACCGCTGTAACAATACTGGCAAAACCCGTCAGCATAACAATGCGGGTATTGTCGTCTAACGAAATCAATTTTTTTACTAATTCCAACCCTGATTCATGACCGATACGTAGATCAATCACGGCATATTCCGGCAGATTAAGCTCGGCTAATTCAATGCCGGTGTTCACGTCATTCGCTATCAGCACTTCAAAATTTCTTTTTTGCAACGCGGCTTTCAATACATTACAAAAAACCTCATCGTCATCTACCAGTAATAGCCGGGGGTTATCAATTTCCTGTGCTGTCATCGTCATGTTTCAGTTGTAAAAGAGGAAGGGTGATTTCTACGCGAGCACCACCAGAATCTATATTGTCAAAATTAACCTTGCCACCGACTCGGCTAATGGTCGAATAAGTCAAAAACAAACCCACGCCCATACCGCGTTTTTTACTGGCTACGGGCTGCTTACCGACCAGCTGAAAAACCTCGGGGGGAAAGCCAGGGCCAAAATCACGAATTTTAATAATTGCCTGTTCTCTATCCCAGCCGGCATGAAATTCAAGCCCTTGTTCTGGGGGCGATGCTTCGGCGGCATTGTTTAAAATATTGATTAGCGCATGAGTCAGAGTGCGTTCAGCGATAATTTTAGCGTCTTCGGCAATGTTCGGATCAATAAATAATCTGAGTTTTGTTGATGGTTGATGAGTCCGCCATTGTTTAAGCACGTCATCCAAATAATCAGCCACTGGCATGATACTACCGGACTCGGCGCGCATTTCACCCGCTGAAGCGGACATCACGGATAACGCTTTTTTACATCGATCAAGCTGCTGCTGCATGATGACTACGCGTTCATGCAGCTCAGGATAACGATGGATGGGGTAATCGTTCTCCAGTTCATGCGCAAGAATAGCGATAGTCCCTAACGGCGTCCCCATGTCGTGCGCGGCGCTGGCCGCCAACGTACCTAAAGCCACCACCCGTTCATCGCGCAATGCACTTTCTCGTGCCTCCGCCAAGCT
>JAUYMX010000580.1 GCA_030699345.1 Methylococcaceae bacterium | reverse complement strand
TGAGTGAGTTTTCACTTCAGGACTCAGGCAAAACTATGTCAAGCTTAACGTCTACACGTTAAGTGATTGTGCGATGGAATAAGGCTTTGCAGCCAATTGCTGTAGCCACTATTCATAGTTTGATTCTATGCATAGTTGGTAATAGCGGGCTTTGGGATAGGCCGGGCTATCGGTCATAAATAACAACGCTGCTTCGGGCTTACTAAGATCTATGCCGGTATCGCATACATAGCGGCCGGTTAAGTCGTGATGGCTTGGAAAGTGGTCTTTGAGAGAATGCGGCCCGGACTGCAAACCACTGGTTTTGTCGTATTCGCCTTATAAATGGCCGTTGGTCGCAAACACATAATGAACACTAAAGCGGCTGCATTTTGAATAGCCTTTGGCTTGCTGAATGCCTTTTAACGGGTCTGCTGATTCTTTTTTAGCTTCGAGTACGCCGACCGGTAAGGGTTTCGGCATGTTGCCCGCTTGTACGCATAGCAAGTAGTCGGTGCGCCCACCGCCAGCGCGTCTGCGGCCTTTGTGACCAATGGCCTGAACCGGGGCCGGTGTTTCTAATTTGAGTTTGGATGAATCGTTATAGCCTTTGTCGCGAAGTATTGGATCAATCAAGTGATAGCGAGTTTCGGCTTCGTTGTAGCTCATGGCATTTCCCTGTTGACTGGGTTCCTTGCGAACATTATGGCGCTACTATAACCGATTGATTTCAGTAGTTTGGGGTAACTTATGCTTTACTGGATGGGTATGAAGCAGGGGCGCAAAATGCGCCCCTGAAAAAGGACTTAAGGATTTATAAAATATGCAACGAGGGCAAGAATTACCGCTACTCCGACCAGGATGGCGACTACTTTTACGGTGTTGTTGGCTGGCTCTGGCTGGGATTTCTCCTCAATAATTTCCACACCGTCTATGTATGCGTTGACCGCTTTGTATTTGCCGCGATTGTCTTTGACGACTTGATAATGAATGATGTCGCCGGTTACGGGCCGACGACTGGTACCTTTTAATGCAGAAATATGTATAAAAATATCTTTGCCGCCGCCGTCAGGGACGATAAAACCAAATCCGCGATCTTCCTTCCAAGTTTTTAACACTCCTTTAATCATCGTTTTTGTCATAATTTTCCGTGTTGTTTTTATGTTGGTGTAAATATGGCGTTAATCTTTTTTGATAATGACTTTGTCGTCGATAACCAGCTCGGAAATACCGCCTAACGATGCCAGCAGGGTGCATGATGCTATTTGAAAGCCGCCGGTTTTGGCGTTTTCACCTTCCCAACTCAATGTCACGTAGGTTTCTTTATCGCTTTTGGTTTCTTTCGGGAAGAACACTTGTTCACCGGTTTCTTTTTTGATCGCTTTAGGACATTTATCAGTGGCCATAGTTTGGATGGCGACGTAGTTTCTAATCATGGATCCGGCTTCTATCTCTTCGATAGTTTGCGTTTTGTTAGAGCCGACCATCGCAAAACCGATTACAAAAACGCCAACAACGGCAATAATTAATTTGGTTGTATTAGACATTTGAAACCTCTTGTTA
>JAUYMX010000577.1 GCA_030699345.1 Methylococcaceae bacterium | reverse complement strand
TATAAAAATATGACCGAGCAGAACTGGGATTCTGATGTGATCGTTTGGCCAGAAACAGCAATACCCGCATTTTTGTCGCAAGTTAATGAACTGTTCTTAATGCCTTTAAGTGATGAAGCTAAGCGACACCATAGTGATTTGATTATTAGTGTGCCGGACAAAAATGAAGCGGAAAACAAGCGTTATAACGCAGTAATTGCGCTTGGAAGCCAACAAGGAATGTATCGAAAAAGGCATTTATTGCCCTTTGGAGAATACTTGCCTTGGCAGCCAGTATCGGGATTTGTGCTGAATAAAATCAATATTAAACTGGGCGAATTCACAGCCGGTGCCCCCGAACAACCTATGCTAAAAGCAGGCGGGTATTCGTTCATTACCTCTATCTGCTATGAAGATGCGTTTGCTGATGTCTACAGGCAAGGTCTGGCTGATGCCGCCTATTTGGTTAACGTAACTAATGATGCTTGGTTTGGGCACTCAATTGAGCCCTATCAACACATGCAAATTGCCAGAATGAGAGCCTTAGAAACCGGTCGTTACATGCTACGGGCTACCAATACGGGCCTGACGGGCATTGTCTCTGCTGATGGTAAAATTATTGCCCAGGCGCCGTTATTTCAAACTACGGTATTAACCGGAGAGATTTTGCCAATGGCTGGGTTGACGCCTTTTGCCAGATTAGGCGACAACATAGTTATTTATGCGTTGGCTTTGTTGTTGATAATTGCGATTGCTACTAGCTATTTTGTTGATAAGAAAAAACCAACAATTACTGGGACTTGAGGCAAGTATGTTCGGTGTGTTTCTAATCTAAACAAAAATTAACCGCTGTAAGCCTAAATAACTTTAATCAGCTGGCGCGGGAGTTATTGCTTGTGGATGGGCTTTCCAGAGTCTCAATTTTCACTTTGGCTAAACCTTTCAGGCCTATTTTTTTAGCCGCGCCCTGAGACAAATCAATCAAGCGGTCATCCTTAAATGGACCGAGATCATTAACAATCACCACAATCGATCGTCAATTACTAAGGTTGGTAACGCGTACTTTTGATGGTAATGGTAACGTTTTATGTGCAGCTGTTAAGCCTTGCGGCCGAAACCTTGCGCCAGTAGATGTGATATTCCCGGACTCTTGACCATACCAAGAAGCAGTGCCTTGCGCAGTGTATTGCGATGACGATGTAATCGGGTAATAGTTTTTTCCTCTCACTTTATATGGCTTGTTATATGGCTTGCTGGTTGTTATGTCAGTAGCAGTGACAGGAGTTGAATTACTGGTTTCTGGTTGATAGGTAAGTGCTGATGGTTCTGAAGTTGGACCATAAACAGGTTTAGATGCACAGCTACTTAGAAAAAAGATAGTCAACATAGACAAGCCAAAGAATCCGCGCCGCGAATAATGTTTTATGGCATGTAAAGTCTGTCTGCTTTGTTCGGTCATGTTTAGCCCCCAAAGGGTAATCTAATTTGAAGACCGACTGTAACCAGGCAAACTTAAGAACAGCTTACGTTTTAAAGCGTAAAAACACAAAAACAGTAATACTTGGGGGGCTGAATCCAGGTTCTGCAGTACATCAAATAATCACCGGAATAAGCATTTTTCGCCAATTTTTGTCCTT
>JAUYMX010000570.1 GCA_030699345.1 Methylococcaceae bacterium | reverse complement strand
AATACTTTTTTAGGTCAAACCAAGCCCGTAAACATGGATAATTAAATGGCGTATGAATCTTTATTGAATGTTTTGCATGAGCGCGGCAAGCTCTCGCAAAGCGAATTAAAAAAAGTTGAACGGGTCAAAAAAACCGCAGGGTCTGAAAGTCTTCCACAGTAGCTGGTGAAGTTGGGCGTTTGTTCTGAGCTGGATGTCGCTGATGCGTATGTTGAATCGGGCCAGTTTGAAAAAATAATTGCCGAACAATATCCGCTGGAAAGACAACTGCCCGAGAATATTTCGCTGCGTTTTCTTAAGCAATATCACGTCATTGGCTTAGCTAACGAAGATGCCATTCAAGTGGCGATGATGGATCCGGAAGACCAGTTTGTGGTTGATGCCTTACAACTGGCGACCGGTAAACATGTCACCCCCAAAGTGGGATTATTATCCGAGATTGATACTGCGTTGGATGTGCAGTACGGTGAAGGTCGCTCACAAGTCGACAAAGTTGTAGATGATCTGGATATGGATGACATCGCTGATGAAGACCTGGAACATCTAAAAGATTTGGCCAGCGAAGCGCCGATCATCAAAATGGTCAACCTGATCATGCAACGCGCTATTGAGACCCGCGCCTCGGATATTCATATCGAACCTTTTGAGCAAAGTCTTAAAGTTAGGCTGCGTGTTGATGGTGTGCTCAAGGCTATTGATGCGCCGTCGGTTAAATCCACAGCGGCGGTAATTTCGCGTATTAAAATCATGGCCAAGCTCAACATCGCCGAACGGCGCTTGCCGCAGGACGGCCGTATCAAGATACAAATGCTCGGTAAAGAGCTGGATTTGCGGGTGTCTACCATTCCTACCATGTACGGCGAAAGCGTGGTAATTCGTTTGTTGGATAAAGACAATACCGTATTGGATTTCACCGAGTTGGGGTTTGCAGGCAAACATTTAGATCAGTTCCTCGACGCATTGTCACAACCGCATGGCATTATTCTAATTACCGGCCCTACCGGCAGCGGTAAATCGACCACCATGTACGCGGCGTTAAAACAGCTTAATACCTCAGAGCGCAAGATTATTACTGTCGAAGATCCTGTGGAATACCAGATGGAAGGTATCAATCAGATCCAGGCCAAGCCGCAAATCGGCTTAACATTTGCGGCGGCTTTACGTTCTATAGTCCGGCAAGATCCGGATGTGATTATGATCGGGGAAATGCGCGATTTGGAAACCGCACGTATTGCTGTGCAATCGGCACTGACCGGCCATTTGGTGTTGTCAACGCTACATACTAATGATGCGGCCGGTGGCGTTACGCGCTTACTGGATATGGGGCTGGAAGAATATTTGCTCACTTCAACGGTTAACGGCATTTTGGCGCAGCGTTTGGTAAGAAAGTTATGTCCAGTATGTAAACAAGCCTATCACCCACCTGCGGAACTGGTTGAAGACTTACAGTTCCGACGTTTTATTCCGACAGGCGATATTGTTTTTTATAAACCGGTGGGCTGCTCTAATTGTTCAGATATGGGTTATCGTGGGCGTTTGGCCATTATCGAGTTTTTACCGATGACTGATCCTATCCGCAAATTGATTATGACCCATGCCGAAGCCGGAGTTATTCAAAAACTGGCGATTGCAGAAGGCATGTCAACCATGTATGAAAATGGTTTGGTCAAAGTAGCGCAGGGCATTACCACGCTGGAAGAAGTGTTGCGTGTGACTACGGCGGAAAGCTGAGATGCCCGCGTTTTCATACAAGGCCGTTAATGGTCAAGGTGAAGTGATTGAGGGAGTCAGGGAAGCAATTAATGAGCAAACCCTGATTGCCACCTTGCAGGCTGAAGGCTATATGCCGATTCGGGTGGTACCTGCAAAACCGAAACTGTTTTCCGGATTTAAACTCAGTGCAAAACGTTCCGGCTTGGCGCAAAAAGACTTGTTGTTATTTACCAGCGAGCTTGCGACGTTATTGGAATCGGGCTTGCCGTTGGATAAATCATTGTTGGTGCTGATGGATCTAACTGAAGACAACGAAGCGTTAACTAAGCTCATCGCGCGCGTGCTAGAAAAAGTCAAAGGTGGGGCGGCCTTGGCGGATTCTTTGGAAAGACGTAAATCTCCCGATCGCTCACGTACCAGTATATTTTCCAAGTTTTATTTAAATATGATTCGAGCCGGTGAAGCCGGCGGCAGTTTGGGTGAAGTATTAAGTCGACTTGCAGAATATCTGGAGCGCTCGCAAGAATTAAAAGACACGGTCAGCACCGCATTGATTTATCCAATGATTCTGTTGGTCATGTCGTTGGCATCATTATTTATTATGCTGACCTTTGTGGTGCCGCAATTTTCCGAGATGTTTGCCAGTGCCGGCAAAGCCTTGCCGGTATCGACCCAGATTGTGGTGGGGCTGGCGGAATGGTTGCAAAGCTATTGGTGGCTGCTGATTGGCGGCGCGGTGTCATTGTCCAGCTATATGAAATGGCAATTGGCCGACCCGATAAGGAAGAAAGTGTGGGATGGTCGTTTTTTAAGATTGCCGTTAGTTGGTAATATTATCCTCAACAAAGAAACCGCCAATATCAGCCGTACCTTGG
>JAUYMX010000392.1 GCA_030699345.1 Methylococcaceae bacterium | reverse complement strand
ATTTTCTGAGGCGCGAATCGGATAAAAAGTGATATTGGCAGGGACGATGCGCGTAGGTTTGTTCGCTGAGGCAACAAGTTGATCGACACTATCGAAGTGCAGCTCTTCTTTCCAGCGTAACAACAATTCGGTATTTTGCTGTTGGTGTGCATATCGAATCGCGGCTTTGAATGCTTCGACACCCTGTCCCAAAATCGCCGCGCCAGTGTGCTGTTTACGGCGATTGCCGGTGATGCGCGAAAAAATGCTGTACTGGCCTTGTTTGTCGATGACCCGATGGTCTTTAACCATGCCGCCCTCAGGAAAAATAATCACCTTGCGGCCGCGTAAAATTTGTCCGGCCAATTGCGCAAACAAACGGGGATGATCATGAGGAAACACCCCAACGTGTTTTAAATAGCGGGACAGTACCGTATCGTTTTTAAAAAATTCACCGGCGGCAATTGCACAGCTGTAAGCCCCGGTTTTTTCATAAAGCAGAATCTGCGGGATAAAGGTTTCGAAGCGGGAAAAATGGTTGAATAAAAAAATGTCGCCTTCCAGCACTTGCGGGTCGGCATGTAACGCCAACTTGACGCCCAACATGCTTTTTACTGCATTAAACAACTTGGCCGAGCGGTTATACAGCGCCGTATCGATGTCGGGCCAATCATGTTCGTAAAGGGGTGGATTCATATCAGCTGCCTCGTGTGTAACAGACTAAAGCCCGGAGTAAGGTTTAAAGCTAAATTTCAATATAACACGCTCAAAGACTAAGCAAAGTCATACAGACTGCTAAGGAAGCGGTGAACAAATCGATTTCGCTCATGGTTCGACAAACTCACCACGAACGAAATCAATAAATTACCGTTCATCCTGAGCTTGTCGAAGGATTTAATCAGCGCTTCCCTAAAGCAGTCAGCATAAAAGATAGGCAGCTTTAGGGGCGATTTCTAAAGCCAAATTAGGTGTGTTTTAGCAAACGTTAGATTGTCAGGTGACCGAAATAATTTGCAATGAATGATATGTTATATTATAACAATTGCGACCTTCTTCACATTCTGTTTTGAAGTCAAATGGGTCAACAATGTGTTTTATCAACTATGGAGCAAGAAAATGATTATTCGATGGTTAAAGCCAATGCTAGCAGTGGTATTAAGTCTAAATTTTTCAGTAGCGATGGCTGTTGTCGCTGAGCCTCATCAGCATGCGGGTGATATTCAGCCCTGGAAATCAAACGGTCAAGCATATACCAACGGCAATCTGTTCGAAGCCGACTTCGGTGATTTATCAGGCGGTCTTTATAAAACTGACGATCCAGGTATCGACGCTGATACTTCGCAAGGTGCTTTTGGTGCCGGGAACTGGCTGCAATTACAAGTGTTGGGTACGCTTCAGTTTTGGAACGGTTCTTCATGGGGCGGCACAGCCAATGGCGAATACGTAACAATTGATGATGCTCTGGGTGAAGTCACCACTATTTCTTCTAGTGGCGTGACTAATCCGTTTGCTGTTGTTGGTGAATTTGATGCTCTTGGTGATATTCATGAGCATCTGGATTTTTCCATTCGCAATGCGGCAAATGCACTAGGTGGAAGCGTCGGTGCTTATTGGATCGATTTAGTATTACTTGAAACTGCGCCGTTTAGCACTTCGCCGCTGTCTACAATATCAGCCCCATTTTCTATTATTTTCAACCGCGGACTCGCTGAAGTTGACTTCGAAAATGCCGTAAGGGCTGTGACCGCAGTACCAGTTCCCGGCGCGGTTTGGCTATTCGGTTCTGCACTCGCCGGTTTGGTTGCCGCAGGTCGCAAACGTTCTCTTGGCGTGTCAGCTTAAATAAGCAACTGAGCGATTTTGTCATTTCTATAACTAAAGCTCTTTTGGCCGAGTGCAACGCTTGCATTTAACCAAAGGAGCTTTTTCGTTAATTGAGGGATTTAACATGTTTAGCCGGAAGCTAGTCTGTAGTGGTATCGCTAGTGTTCTACTCACGCTTAGTCCGATGCACCAGGCGCAGGCTGTCGACAGCAAAACTAAACCGTCAATACAACCGGCCAATTCAGACAATTTAGAAGAGCCCATCGTTGAATTGGACACTATTGAAGTCATCGGTGTCGATCAGCGCTCAGAGCAAACACCAGAACAAAGCACTCTCAAAGGTAAAGCATTACGATTGCAGCAAAGCGACACATTAGGAAAAACCCTAGAGACTGAATTGGGTGTGAGTAATGCTTCCTTCGGTCCAGGCGTCGGCATTCCGGTAGTGCGTGGACTCACCGGCTCCAGGGTCCGCATCATGCAAGGGGGTATCGGCAGTCATGATGCATCGACCATGAGTCCGGATCATGCGGTAGCTATCGAGCCCTTGTTTGCAGAAGAGATAAACATTGTTCGCGGCCCGGAGACAATCCGCTTCGGCGGCGGCGCCATCGGCGGGATAGTCGATGTAAAAGACAACCGCATTCCTGAACGAGTGCCTGAAAATCTAGTCGGTGGTGCGGTTGAAAGTCGCTACGACACCAATGGTGACGGCACCAACTCGGCTTTTAAATTAGACATGGGCAAGGATTGGCTGGCGATGCGCGTTGGCGGCTTTTTCCGCAGCCGCAACGATACCCAAATACCCGGAGCGGCAATCGATGCGGTGGCAATGCAGCAACAGTTCGGCCTGACTAATATTCGTAATGCGACAGGCGAGATTCCCAACACCGATAGCGAAAGTTCAGGCGGATCAGTGGGAGCGTCCTGGTTAGGCGATACGGCTATGGCCGGTATGTCTGTCAGTTATGTCGATAATCGTTATGGCATTCCCAAAGGCAGTCATGGTTTGGACCCAAGTCATATTGAGGGTTTGGAATTTTTGCCAGAATTGGAGGATCTGACCGGTTTTGAAGATATTTTAGGTCCGGATGCGTTGAATCCAAGCATCCGTATTGACATGCGGCAAACGCGTTACGATTTTAAAAGTGAATGGTATCAACCAATAACCGGAATAGAGCGCGTTGGCTTTCGTTACGGATTGGTTGAT
>JAUYMX010000558.1 GCA_030699345.1 Methylococcaceae bacterium | reverse complement strand
CGAGTGTCCGGTAAACGGCGCTTTCCGCAAGTGTAGCTTATATCTTGAGACCGGGTAGCGATGCCAGCTTAAATTTAACTATTCTGAATTCCGTAAAGACGCTGGGATTCGAGTAGGGTTGCAACGTGCTCGCTGTTATTTGCCGTCAGGTAATCAATGATATTTTTAAGATTGATAATGGCAACCACTGGCATGGAGAATTGCTGGCTGACTTCCTGAATGGCGGAAATATTGTTTTGGCCTTTTTCTTGTCTGTCCAGAGCAATCAATACGCCTGCTGGCGTTGCCTGGGCTTGTTTGATGATGTCCACCGATTCTCTTACTGAGGTTCCAGCGGTGATAACATCGTCCAAAATCAACACCTTGCCATGCAAGGGGGCGCCGACCAAATGGCCGCCTTCGCCATGGTCTTTGGCTTCTTTGCGATTGAAGGCAAAAGGAATATCACTGTTGGTAAGTTGCGCATCAGCAATCGCTGTGGTGCTGACCAAGGGGATGCCTTTATAAGCAGGACCATAAAGTACATCTGGGTTAATGCCGGAGTGTAGT
This sequence comes from Methylococcaceae bacterium, assembly GCA_030699345.1. Classification (GTDB taxonomy): domain Bacteria; phylum Pseudomonadota; class Gammaproteobacteria; order Methylococcales; family Methylomonadaceae; genus JABFRC01. Next base: position 1,352 of record JAUYMX010000558.1, on the reverse strand, counting down.
AATGCTTGAGCATAAAACTGACCTAGCTTGCCTAGTTGTGCGCCGGTATTAAATAAACCGGTATTAAAAAAATAAGGACTGGTACGGCCCGACTTTAATTGGAATTGGCCAAATTTTAATACGCCACATGTTAATGCATAGGCGATAAAGTCTTTTTGATAATCAAGCATGATGGTTAGCGTTGGGTTTGTGTAAAAAGAGACGGGTTAAATAACAAATTTTTGCAAAATATCATCCAAAAAGTTCCAACCCTGTTCTGAGCAATAATAATGATTGTTTTGCTGAAGAAGCAACCCTTGTCTAACGCAAGCGGTTAAAGCCGGTTCAAGTGTGGCGGCTTCTAGTCCAGTAGTAGCTTGGTAGGTTGCTAATGAAAATCCGCTTTTAAGACGCAGATGATTCATCATAAATTCCAACGGCAGGTCCAATGTTGAAATTGTTTCGGCACCGGCGAGTTTGTCTGTCGCGTTTAAATACTGTTCGGGGCTGCGTGTTTTATGGGTTCGAACTATTTGGCCCGGTAATCCCATCGATATTTTACCGTGAGCTCCCGCACCAATACCTAAGTAATCGCCAAATTGCCAATAGTTAAGGTTGTGCCGACATTGTCGCCCCGGCTGGCTATAGGCCGAGACCTCATATTGTTGATAGTCATGCTCGGACAGCAATTGTTGACAGGCTTTTTGCGTAGCAAAAATACTTTCATCATTGGGTAGCTTGGGTGGAAACTTATGAAAATAAGTATTGGGTTCCAGCGTTAACTGATAAAAAGAAATATGTGTAGGGTTTAAGTTTATTGCCGTAGCTATATCAGTCTGGCTATCGTTAGGCCCCGCGCCAGGCAAGCCGAACATTAGATCTAAATTAAAATTGGCAAAGCCGGCGTGATGAGCTATTTCTCCGGCTTTGAGGGCTTCTTGGCTTGAATGTACCCGGCCTAGATTTTTTAATAAAGTATCGTTAAAACTTTGTATGCCGATGGAAAGCCGGTTAAATCCTAATGATCGGAATTCGGCAAACTTTTGGCTTTCAAAGGTGCCGGGATTAGCTTCAAGGGTGATTTCCAGCCCGTCTTCAAGCGTAACTTGCTGCGCTATGCCGGTTAATAAACGATCAAAAGATTCAGGAGAAAATAGGCTGGGCGTGCCGCCGCCAATAAAGATACTGCTGATGGGGCTGGCGATTTGGTAGCGTTGCACGTCACTGGCTAAATCTTCAAGCAACGCATCAATGTAAGCTGACTCAGGGGTATCAGATTTGACGGCGTGCGAATTAAAATCGCAATAGGGACATTTTTTAATACACCAAGGAATGTGTATATATAAGCTGAGTGGTGGCAAGGTATTCAGATA